>CAJXRL010000123.1 GCA_913059105.1 uncultured Flavobacteriales bacterium | reverse complement strand
GAGTAGATCGTCGGCAGCGTCAGATGTGTATAAGAGACAGATAATTGACTTGTCAATCGAAAATCTAGTTGTAAAATCTCAATATTTATTTCAATCGGATGAAGTGGTGAGAGAGCTAATGGTGGACTTTGACGCATAATTTAACCCTATGAATAAAATTAGCCTCCTCAAAAAATTCGAACTATTTAATGAACATTGGACGCCTAAAATTATTGGTGAACTAAATGGACAACAAGTTAAAATAGCTAAAGTTAAAGGAGAATTTGTTTGGCACGACCATGCCAATGAAGACGAGCTTTTTATGGTAATTAAAGGACGGCTAATAATTCATTTAAGAGATCAAACAATTGAATTGAACGAAGGCGAATTGTATATCGTTCCAAAAGGAGTAGAGCATAAACCCGAGGCTCCTGAAGAATGCTGGATTCTTTTGTTCGAACCACAACATATTGCACATACTGGTGAAGTGATTAGTGATTTAACCAAGGTGAGTGAAGATTGGATTTAGTTCTACCTAAACTTTCCAATATCCAACCCTAACCACCCAAAAGCATTTTCCCCCAATAATTTTGCTTTTCGTTTATCGGTAAAATCCATGCTTTTGATTAGTTCTCCTGGCTGTAATTCCCCTAACGGAAAAGGATAATCTGTTCCCAGTGAAACCTTATCTTCTCCAATTAAACTCACTAAATAATCTAACATCGGTTGGTCGTGAACCAAAGAGTCTAAGTAAAACTTCCCTAAATAATCTCGTGGATTAATTGGGTTGTCAATGGCGCACAAATCTGGGCGAACATTAAACCCATGCTCAATTCTGCCAATGGTCGCGGGAAATGAACCTCCGCCATGAGCAAAAGCAACTTTTAAATTTGGAAGTCTTTCGAAAACACCGCCAAAAATCATAGAACAAATTGCTAATGAACTTTCTGCAGGCATACCTACCAACCAAGGTAGCCAGTATTTTTCCATCTTGTTTTTAGACATCATGTCCCACGGATGAACAAAAACGCTCATTCCTAGATCCTGACACGCCTCAAAAACAGCAAAAACCTCGGGTTCATTTAAATTCCAGTCGTTAATGTGTGACCCGATTTGAATTCCAGTTAAGCCAATTTCTTTACACCGTTTTAATTCTTTAATTGCCATTTCTGGCGCTTGCATAGGAACTGTGCCTAAGCCAATAAAGCGTTTAGGGTAATCGCTTACAATACCCGCAATGTGGTCATTTAAAAATTGAGCCACCTCCAAACAGTCTTTTGGCTTTGCCCAATAGGAAAACATAACAGGAACGGTTGAAAGCACCTGCACATCTACAAATTGCTCGTTGCACTCTTTCATTCGGGCTTCTGCATCCCAACAATTGTCTTCTACTTCCCGAAAAAATTTATCGTCCATCATCATCCTAGCGCAGCAAGGTTTATGATGATCTAAGTGAATAAACCCTCCGTATCCAAAACGCTCCTTAAAATTGGGTATGTCTTTGGGTAAAATGTGAGTGTGAATGTCTACTGTTAGTGGATGGCTCATAGTCTAAACAAATCTTTCATCAACTTCCATTACTGTTCCGCATTGATCGCAAGTTCTCATTTCTTCTGAACCGTAAAACTTCTTAAATACTGGGATAAAATCTTTCTCAATGCTCTGTAAAACAAAGTATTCCTCATGAAGCTTATTATTACAATTGTCACAGAACCAAAGCAATCCGTCTTTCTCACCTTCTTTTCGCTTGGTTTCAATTACCAATCCTATTGATCCTTCTTTTCTAATTGGAGAGTGTGGAACTCGGGCAGGGTGTAAATAAATATCTCCTGCCTTCAAATCCATTGATTTCGCTTGTCCGTCTTCTTGAATTTTTACAGTAATCTCACCTTCCAGTTGATAGAAAAACTCTTCTCCTTCATTGAAGTGGTAATCTTTTCGTGCGTTTGGCCCACCAACAACCATTACAATAAAGTCAGCATCTTCATAAACCACTTTATTCCCAACAGGTGGTTTTAATAAATGTCTGTGTTCGTCAATCCATTTTTGGAAATTAAAAGGAGGTCGTATTGCCATGATAACTGAGTTTTTTGAATTCTACTAAAGTAGTAAATCTGAATTACCAATTACGAATTTTAGAATGGTAAATTTGAAACAACAATTCATTCCGCACGTGCAATGAATTACACTTAATTTTGAATTGATTAAAATCCAACTATGAATTTAGATTTAACAGGAAAAAACGCACTTGTTTGTGGCAGTACAGCAGGTATTGGAAAAGCTATTGCAAAAGAGTTAGCTGAACTAGGAGCAACACTGTATTTGATGGCCCGGAACGAGGTAAAATTAAAAGCCGCAGTCTCTGAAATGGATCACTCGAAAGGCCAAAAACACAGTTATGTTGTCGCCGATTTTTCTGATGTTTCTTCTGTGAAATCTGCCGTTGAATCGATTCAAAATCCAATTCACATTTTGATTAACAATACTGGTGGCCCTCCTGGAGGTCCAATAATTGATGCTAATATTGAAGAGTTTACCTCTGCTTTTTCGATGCACTTGTTATGCAATCACACCTTGGTTCAAGGGGTAAAACAGGGTATGATTGATTCCGGTTATGGCAGAATTATTAACATTATTTCTACATCGGTGAAAATTCCATTAAATGGTTTGGGTGTTTCTAATACCGTTCGAGGAGCTGTAGGAAATTGGGCAAAAACAATGGCAAATGAGTTAGGCGTTTATGGAATTACCGTGAATAACGTTTTACCTGGAGCAACAGCAACTGAGCGTTTAAGCTCTATTGTTGGAAATAAAGCCGAGAAACTTGGAAAATCTCAAGATGAAATAATGGCGCAATTTGAAAATGCGGTACCGATGAAAAGAGTCGCTGAACCGCATGAAGTTGCAGCAGCTGCCGCATTCTTGGCTTCTCCTGCGGCTTCTTACATCAATGGAATTAACGTTCCAGTGGATGGTGGAAGAACAGGAAGTCTGTAAGATAAAGTGTTGAGTGATTAATGTGAAATGATGCTATGCACAGCATAACTACAGCCTAATTATTTCCAAAAATATTCTCGTAACTGAACGCTTAATTATTCGAGAGTTTGAACTTTCGGATGATGTGGACATCTATGAGCTAAATTCAGATCCAGAAGTAATGAAATATACAGGGGATGTCTATTTTGAATCTGTAGAAAAAGCACGACAATTAATTGCTAATTACTCTGATTACTCTGATTACAAACGAAATGGATTTGGAAGAAATACAGTGCTATTAAAAGAAACTGGTGAATTTTTGGGTTGGTGCGGATTGAAAAACTGTCCGACGGAACTGTTGACATTGGTTACCGGTTTTTGAGAAAGTATTGGAACAAAGGCTATGCTACCTGATCTGCAGCAGCTCTTATTAAATATGGGTTTAAAAATTATGGGTTAACTGAAATTATTGGGAATGCCCAGGTTGATAACATCACATCGATTCGAGTTTTCGAAAAATTAAGAATGGAATTTGTCCATAGAGCAACATATGATGGCATTGAGAATGCCGTTCTGTATCGGCTTAAAGTTGCTATCTGAAGAGAGAAAAGGTTGCTCTAGTTCATGGTGTAACTTGGTAACCAAAATTGAAAACTACTTCCTTCATTTGGTCTACTGACTATTTGAATGGTTGTGTTGTGTAACTCCATAATTTTCTTAACTATTGCTAAACCCAAGCCGACTCCTTCCTTATTGTTGGTTCGTTTCGATTGACGGTATCGTTCAAACAACTGTACTTGCTCGCTTTCCTTAATACCAACTCCAGTATCTGTTATTGAAACCTTTACCTTTTCGTTATCCGCTTCCAGATTCAAACTAACTTTCCCTCCTTTTGGAGTAAATTTTAAAGCATTATCCATCAAGTTTTGAATGGCCCTTTCTACTAAACTAATATCTGCAAAAACAACAGGCACTTCTTTATTCACCTGCAAATCAATCTCAATTTCTTTTTTAACACCTAAAACTTGGTAATTTGCTATTAAGTCTTGCGCTAAATCAGTGATAGAAAAAGGCTCTTTGTTTGGTTTTACTTGCTCAGCTTCCAACTTACTGTATTCAAATAATTGACTTACCAATTTTGATAGTTTGTCGGAATTTCCATGAATAATTTCCAAGTACTTTTTCCGCTCTTCTTCACCAATGGTACCTTCTTTCATTTGTAACGTTTCCGAATACCCTTTCATAATAGCTAAAGGGGTTCTTAAATCATGTGAAACATTCGCTATAAGCTCCCTACGTAGAGAATCTACGGATTTCATTTCCTCCATATTGGCAACAATCGTATCCGCCATTGAGTTAAAATTAGTTGCTAAAACAGATAGGTCTGAAGATTTAGCATTCTCAATTCTTATGTCCAAATCTCCTTCTTCGAAACGCTTCACCGTTTGAATAATGTCCCGTAAATTTTTAGTTAAAAACCAAATCGCTAACAAACCAATTAACAGTGCAAAAATTGTAGTTAAAGTTGCCGCTCCTAAACCTAATTTCATAAAGTAAGAACTGAAAAGCGAATCAGTTACAGCAGCCAATTCTCCTCCTGCCAATATTATGTATACATAACCCGATTTCCCATCTGCTTCAAAAGATGCTGCAGAAAATATGTTTTCCACATCCGTATTTCTAGGATCGGTTCCGCAAACAAAAGTCTCCCCTTGCGCCTCTATAAATTCATGTATAGGTTCCAATGCTACTTTTTTTGCAGGTTCGTTGGGGTTAGAATGGTCAAGAACAACAGAATAAAGAACTTCTCCTAAATCGTTCAATAAATAAACTTCGATGCTTCGATTAACCGCCATCATATCGTGCATTAAATCACCAAAAAGTGGCTTATTAATACTCCCGTCTTCCAAAAATGGTGACGCATTCTTGAACTTCTCATCGATTAAATCTTGTGCTAACGAAGCGTTTAATTTTTGAGCTGTTTCTTTAAAATTTCTTTCTGAAAAGAAAACGGTTATCGCGACATAAGAAATACCCATGAGCACTACCAAAAGAAAAAATGTTCCACTCAACTTCAGCATGAGTTGATTGGTGATTGTTCTACTATTTGCCATGCTTACTCTTCGTTAAATTTATATCCAACGCCCCAGGTAGTCATAATGTACTGAGGCTTGTTCATGTCGCCTTCTATTTTTGCTCGAAGTCGATTAATGTGTGAATTCACTGTATGTTCATAGCCATCAAAATCATAACCCCAGACTAATTTTAGCAAATCAGCTCGACTATAATTCTTCCCTGGGTGAGATGCCATTAAAACTAACAATTCAAATTCTTTCGGTGAGAGCTCCACTTTTGTTTCTCTTACTATAACTTTTCTTTTTTCAATGTCAACAGAAAGGCCATCGAATTCTAATAATGTTCCTTGGCGCAATTCTGATTGTTCCGAAGACATTTTAGTCCTTCTAAAAACAGCTTTCACCCGTGCAATAAATTCCCTTACGCTAAATGGTTTTGTTATATAATCGTCTGCTCCCATTTCAAGACCTAGCACTCTATCAATTTCTTCAGATTTTGCAGTCAACATAATTATAGGCACAGCAGACTTTATCCTTAACTGCCTGCAAACTTCAATACCGTCCATTTCAGGTAGGCTTATATCTAATATTACTAAATCTGGATTTTCATTTAACCCCTTCTCCAATCCAGCTTTACCATCCATAGCTTTTAAAACCTCGCAATTCAAATCTCTCAAGTGAATTTCGAGCAAATCTAAAATCTCCAGATCGTCTTCTACTAAAAGTACTTTTTTCATAGTTTTTAATCTCTATCACAAAGAAACTTCAATTATATCACAGAAGTATAACGCCCACATTACATTTCTTAAGAATTTTAACTGTATCTACATCTAGTTTGCCATAAACATGGCAGCTCTAACCTTTAACTATCTGCCTCAATACTCTTTACAATCTAATTAAAAAACGTTAACCCCTTGTGATACTTTAAGAACAACTCAAAAATACCTTTGTATTCGTAATCTTTAAAACACAAAAAATGAATTTAAATGTAAAAGCGATTTTAAATCGCAAAGTAGTATTAGCAGGTTTAGCTTGCTTAACCATGGTCGCTTGTTCCGACGATGACAACGACAATAACATTACTCCTGCAACTCCGTCTGCCAATTTTAACGCTAACCTTTCGGGTTTGGAAGATTTAGGCACGGGTTACGCTTATGAAGGTTGGATTTTAGTAAATGGAACACCAAAATCAACTGGCGTTTTTACAGTTGATGCAAACGGAATTGCTTCACAAACTGCATTTTGGGTTGATGCTGCGGATTTAGCCGCTGCAACAAAGTACATATTAACCATAGAACCTTCTCCAGACAATGATCCTACCCCTTCTGCGCACAAACTAATTGCTGGAGATTTTTCAGGCAGTACAGCTACAATTTCAACATCAGTCGCTCCAGCTGTAGGAGACTTTTCAATGGCTGCGGGCACTTATTTTCTGAGAACTCCAACTGATGAAAATGGAATGAATAACGGAAATGATGAAAATGGCATTTGGTTTGGAGCTCCAGGAACGCCTCCTACAGCAAACTTTACTTTACCAAGCTTACCGGCAGGTTGGGCTTACGAAGGTTGGGTTGTCACTTCTGCTGGCCCTATATCAACTGGGACTTTTACCGATTTTGGATCTAGAGATTTATCAAACATGTTTTCTGGAACTCAAGCGAATGCAGGACCTCCAATACCGGGTGAAGATTTCTTCAACAACCCTCCTGCAGGTCAAACTTTTCCACTTGACGTACGAGGTAAAACAGTGGTTATCTCTGTTGAACCAGTACCAGACAATTCTCCAATGCCATTTTTATTAAAGCCATTAATTCACCCAATTTCTGCAACTGCAGGAACAGCTCCAATGTTTCACAATTTTGACCAGAACTTAGGTTCATTACCAACAGGAACTGTGTCAAGATAGTTTTCCTTCGGTTAGTTTTAAAGGACTTCTATGCCAACATAGGGGTCCTTTAAGTTCTAACTGATTCCATTTCTCTTCTCATTAAAACATAATATCTTATCACGCTCATACAGAAATGAAATGAGCTACAATAAATACTAAGATTAATCCAATATAGAAATAGAATTATTCACAAGCATCAATAGCTTGTCATTATTCTCAGCATTAATTGCCCCAACCATTACGCCAGAGTACAGGAGGAAAAAGTAAGAGGAAATTTCTCCCACGTTTTTATAATGCGAAACTTGCCCGTTCTCAACTCCATATTTTAAATAACTCTGAATAGAACTTGTAATCCCATCTTCCAGTTCAAGTGTTAGATTTTTTATTTCTTTATCCTCATTTGCTAGTTCAGCGATGGAGTTTACCAATAAACAACCGCTTTTATTATTAGGTATTTGAAATTCAGAAAGCAGGGATTCGAATAGTTTATAAATACCTTGTCTTACGTTTAATTGATAATACAAAAATTCGGCAATTCCTGCTGCCCTTTCTTCTCCATAGGTTCTCAATGCCTTCCGGTACAGCTCCTTTTTTGACCCAAAAGTGTTGTACATGCTAGCTCTATTTATTCCTAGCGTTTTTACCAAATTATCCATAGATGTCCCATGATACCCTTTTTGAGTAAAAAGCTCAATTGCTTTTTGAAGTACTACTTCCTGTTTAAATTGTTTCGATCTAGCCATGTTGAATAAGCAATATTTTCCTCAAAAGTACCGTTATAGAATACTTGTTCCAATAGCCCGATTTGTTTATTTTTAAACAACATGGGTTTTCTTGAGAATATGATTTTTATCATGAAAAAAGAAATAAAAAAATTTAACTTTACCCTCTAGAATTAACCCTGTCTCTTATACACATCTGACGCTGCCGACGATCTACTCTGTGTA
>CAJXRL010000122.1 GCA_913059105.1 uncultured Flavobacteriales bacterium | reverse complement strand
CTACACAGAGTAGATCGTCGGCAGCGTCAGATGTGTATAAGAGACAGGATAAAAAAGGGGCATTCCTTGTTAATAATTGAGCATAACCCAGAAGTTATTAAACATGCTGACTGGGTAATTGATTTAGGACCCGAAGGAGGTGATCAAGGAGGAGAGCTGGTGTATCAAGGAACTGTTGCAGGAATGCAGAAAAGCAAAAAGTCAGTTACTGCAAAGTACCTTTGAAATAATTAAAATAGTAAACCATGAGAAAGCTAATTCTCTTTTTATCGATTCTTTTTCCTTTAATCTCTGTCGCCCAATGGACAACTTCTGCGGGAATAACCACAGGTAGGAATGATGATATATACTTTGTAAATGATTCAATTGGATATGTTGCAGGAGGAAATAGAAAAATAATTAGCAAAACCATAGACGGAGGGAACAATTGGACAACAAATTTTGTAAATGGCGCTTATTTACGGTCAATAAAATTCATTGATGAATCAACCGGATTTTGCGGCTCTTTAGATTCAGCGCTATTTATGACTACAGACAGCGGTTCAACTTGGACAGATATTTCGCCGACAATAAATCCAAGACCAAAGGGAATTTGCGGTTTGTCTATTCCAGATGATAGTACAATTTATGGTTGTGGAATTTACAATGAACCTGCGTTTATTATCAAGTCAACAGATAGAGGACTAACCTGGACATATATTGACATGAGTGTTTACGCCAAAGCTTTGGTTGATATTCATTTTGTTAGCAGAGATACGGGCTTTGCGGTGGGCAGGGCAAATCCACTTTCGGATGGAGGAGTGATTCTAAGAACTACGGACGGTGGGTTAACTTGGCAATCTGTATTTAAGACCATGAGAAACTTGGACTATGTTTGGAAAATCCAATCGCCAGACGGGAATAATTATTTTGGATCGGTTTCTTCAGTTCCCAACTCACCAAATACATCTTTTCTAAAATCGACCAATAAAGGATTGAATTGGACTCAGAGTATAGTTGACACAACATGGTATGATATTCAAATGATTGGATTTATAGATTCATTAAAAGGTTGGACTGGGGGCGCTACAACGCTTTTTGAAACAAATGATGGAGGTCAAACATGGAATAGTACTGCTTCGACTATTGTAGGCGGAAATTATTACAACCGTTTTATCAAAAAGAATGATTCTTCTGCTTTTATATCTGGAGGTAAGATCTATAAATATGCGGCTAATTCTCTTTCAACAAGTTTAATGAAAGAAGTGGAGGAAAGGATAGAAATTCATTCGATTCAAATAGTTCCTAACCCGACTTCTAGCTTAAGGTTTATTGTTGCACTTGGCAATAAAACGCACGCTACAATTCAATTAATTAATATGAACGGTAGTATTCTAGAAACATTCCACAATGGGGAATTATTAATTGGAAAACATAAATTTTACTCAAGTAAAAAATATATGCCACAAAGTATGTTTTTAATCATGAGAACAAATGAAGGCTTGTTCTCTGAAAAAGTAATATTTGAATAATTCTATCGGCTTAAGAGAATAGAGCCTTTCTGTGTTTGAACGTTTCTGTTTGGAGCTTTGTATCTCAAAACGTAATAATAGATTCCATCCTTTAGGAATCTGTCGCTTCTTGTACCGTCCCATGCTTGTTTTTGCTGAATACTCTTAAATACTTTTATACCCCATCTGTTGTATATTTCTAAAGAGTAAGTTTCTAATTCGCAGCTTATTCTTGCTTTGAATTGATCATTTATCATGTCATTATTTGGTGTGAAAATAGTAGGAATAATAACCTCACATTCACATTGATTTGTAACTTTTACGGTATCATTTCGACTTCCGCAAGTATTTGATATTTGAACAAAGTATAACCCGCTATCACTAATGGTGTAATTGCGATTCGTGCTTCCGTCTTGCCACAGGTAATTTGAATTTTGTAAGGGAAGTTGAAAGTTTAAAACTTCATTGTTGCAGATTTTTGCAGTTTGAGGTAAAAAAGCATTGCCAAGGCTGTCAAAGGTTTCGATTCGTATAGAATCTCTTGCAGAGCATCCATCAGCAATAGAAACTAACCAATAGTTGTTCGTTTCATGGACTTTAATGCTTTGACTTGTGGAGCTGTCGTTCCATAAATGACTTGTGTTAAGTGAATTCTGAGAAAGAGTAATTGTATCACCAAAGCAAATGGTAGTGTCTGGTCCTAAATTTATTGAAGGAATTGGTTTTATTAGAAGGTCAATACTGTCTCTATAGATGCAACCATCCAATAAAACTTCCAACCAATAAGTGCCGGTTGTTTTCAATGTAATGGAAGTGTCGTTTGAACCGTTATTCCATAAATAGCTTGTATTGGGATTTGAGTAGCTGGTGCCTAATAATTCTCCTTCACATAATGAAGTGTCTGGCCCGAGATTAATGAATGGTTGCTCCTTTATAGTTAGGTTAAAACTATCGCGAGAAGCACAGCCATTTTCTGTGATTTCTAACCAATAAAGGCCACTTTGGTACAAAGAATTTGTTGCAACAATAGAACTGTCGCTCCATAAATACGTTTGATTCGGTTGGCCAAAATCAAAGTTGATGGAATCTCCATTGCAAAGGGTTGTGTCGTTGGGAAAGAATGGGGCAAAATTACCTGAACCTAAATTTACAATAATAGAGTCTCTTGAGGTACAACCTGAAACAGTAACATCTACCCAATAAAGTCCTGACAGTTTACATAAAAATGTTGAGTCTGTGCTTCCATTTTGCCATCTGAAAGTTGCATTTGCAATTGCGAGGTCGAGTAATAAACTATCGCTCGAGCAAAGAATGGTGTCTGCCGCTAGGTTAAAAGACGGTGCGAAGATCTTCGAAATGTTAAAAGTATCTGTTCTCAAACAACCATTTATTTGAACTTCTACAAAGGTCTTTATTGAATTCTTGAATACCCGAATAGAATCAGTTAAGCCATCCGCCCATAAATAAGAAGCATTGGGTTCAAGAACATCGATGATAACTGAATCATTTGAACAAAACTTGTGACTATATGAGTTTTCAATATATTGAATTTTAATAAGGTCATTTAGTCCACCTGAAGTAGATGACCTCCCACAGGTCAAATAACCTATCCCTTTAATTGAAATTCCTTTTGTATTTGACCTAGCAGCATTTGGGGGAGCACAAATTGATCTCCAAGTGTCATTATCAGCATTGTATTCAAAATAGTCGTTCAAAGGAGTTGAAATACTTAAACGATGCCCTCCTCCAATTACAACTCTATTAGAATCTATAAATACTAGCGGTTGAAGTCTCGAAGTTCCGGGAAAAGCTACAACATTTGTCCAGGTATTCGTATTTATATTGTATTTCCATAAATCGTTAAAGTCGTTGGTACCGTTGTGGCCTAAACCACAGTAAATAAACCCTCGGTAATTAAATGATATTCCGCCAGCTCTTCCTCCAAAAGGTAAATTTGCCTTTGCGGACCACGTTTTACTTTTAAGATCATATTCCCAAAACTGGGAAGAATAAGGTGTGGAAGAGCCTTCTGAGCCTCCTCCAACGTACAATTTGTTTGAATCGGAAATTGCAAAAAATGAATTTCTTCCCCCTGAACCTGGAAAATTTGTTTCTAACGTCCAAGAGTCTGTAATTGGATTGTATTTGTAAATATCCTTGAGAGAACTGCTTGTATTCAAATTCCATCCTAAACCTGCATAGCCAAATGAGTCAGTTTGAAAGCTTATTCCTGCTTCTCTTTGATTCCCGATAAAATCGGCCTTAGGAGACCAAGTGTTTTGAGTGATATTGTACATCCAAAGTTGCTTATACAAAGTGCTTCCATCATAGCCATTTACAAGATACAAGCTATCGTGAAGCGAAAACAGACTTACGTTTCTTCTTCCACTGGAGGGTAAATTATTGAGGTTTACCCACGTCTGAGCATTGAGTGTTTGTAGTAAGAGTGTTACAGCACTAAATACTAAGAATTTCCTCATTTCAATACCATCTTAAAATCATCGCCACTTGGGCTTTGGAATAAAGATAATTCAAATTGAGGAATAACAGCTAAAATATGGTCAAAAATATCCGATTGAATGCCTTCATAGTTGATCCATTCAATGTCATTACTAAAAGCATAAATCTGCAATGGAATTCCATTTACAGTGGGGTCTAACTGACGAACTAAAATCGTTAAATCTTGGTTTATTTTTGGATGATTTTTAAGGT
This sequence comes from uncultured Flavobacteriales bacterium, assembly GCA_913059105.1. Classification (GTDB taxonomy): domain Bacteria; phylum Bacteroidota; class Bacteroidia; order Flavobacteriales_E; family Vicingaceae; genus NORP294. Next base: position 3,720 of record CAJXRL010000122.1, on the reverse strand, counting down.
AGTTTACCAAGTAGGCTCTAAATGTACCAATGTTGGTTATGCGTTTGCCGTTAGAAATCATTGAAGTGTCAATCTTATTCTCTTCATTATAAAGCTTGACTTCATTTTCTTTTTTTGTAATGTACTCATGTAACAAATCAATTTTTTTGAAGCAATCAATTAGTTCTGGATTGGCAAACTTTATTGTGCTTTGATTGATGAAAATAGAGCGAGCGATTCTTCTAGAACCTGTTTCTTGCATTCCTCTCCAATTCTTAAAAGAATCGGAAATAAGAGAGTAAGTAGGGACGGTAGTTATTGTCTTGTCCCAATTTTTAACTTTAACCGTTGTTAGGTTAATTTCTATTACATCACCATCGGCACCAAATTTTTCCATGCTAATCCAATCGCCAACTCGAATCATGTCATTTGCAGAAAGCTGTATGCTACCTATAAAGCCTAATAGAGTGTCTTTGAAAACTAATATCACAATTGCTGTCATGGCTCCAAAAGCACCAAAGAAATAAGTGATAGAAGTTTTTGCTAAGATGGAAAGAATAAGAAGGATTAGAATGATGGAAATAATAATTTTTGCTAACTGGAAAAAACTATCTAGAGGTTTGTCTTTGAAAGATTCTAATCGGCCAATAATTGTCTTTACTACATTTAATACTCTGAAAAATAGAACTGCAAAGACCAGAACAATTACAACCTTACTCAATCTTTCAAGGTAATCTACCCATATCACGTTGTGATCTAAAATTTCAGGAATAATGTAAAAAATGAATATTACTGGAATCAAGTGAGCAAAAGCGTAAAAGACTTTATGTTCTACCAATAGATCGTCCCAGTCAGTTTTGCTCTTTTTAACAAGTTTTGCAAAAATGGTAAAGAGCAGATAGCGAACTATTCTGTCAATAATATAAGCTAGAATTAGAGCGCTGATTATTAGGGTAATCTTAGTAATCATATAAGACCAGTAATCACTTACCCCGAGTAGAACTAGTTTTTCAATTAGTTGATTTTTAATAAAATGTATCATTTTTTTCTACTTGATTTTTGTTCTGGGTTCTCATGAAAGAAATACCTCAAATCGATTGTTAAATAATTTCCAAGAATATCAAATGAAGACTCATTGATGAACTGTTGGTTGGAATCATAAATACCTGCTTTGGCTGTAGTTATATTGGAAAATGGTCGCTTGTAAGAAAAGCCTAAATAGAAATATCCGTCTTTTTCAGTTCTATATTCAAAGCCAACGTTAGCTAATAGTGATGGCAAAATCCAGGAGGTTCTAAATGATCGATGATAATGTTGAGGACTACCAGAATCCCAATCAGAAGGAAGAAAGTCTGCTGCCAAACCAAAAGAAGTATTTAAGAAGAGCTTTCTGCCTAGTTGAATGTAAATTAATCCTGTAATTGGGATTTCATACATAACGTAACTGAAATTATCGTCAATATCCAATTGCGACTGGTCGTCTGTGATTCTTAGATCAAAACTTCTTCTTGTGTAATTTATTCCCGTTTCGAGTGAAATTTGTTTTGTTAAGCCCTTTCTGATAACCATTCCAAAAGCGTATCCACTTTTTGGAGTAATGGTATAATTGATATCTTCAACTTGCTGGCTTTGCGGGCCGGTATTGATAATTTCAGAACTCAGAATAGGTTTCAATTGAATTCCAATTGTGGTAACCCTTTCTTGTGCAACGGATAAAGAAGAAAGTAAAAGCAAAAAGGCGCAGGTTAGTACACAGGGTAATTTCATTTTACAAAGTTACTGTTAAATCATTGAACTACTCAGACAACAGGGCTCCAGCAATGGATAAGCCCACTACCAAAATAGAAACAGTAATTAGAAGGTAGCGAAAGAATACATCCGGTATAAATTTATTTCGGAACTTGCCTATAGTTAGGTAATTAAGATGTTTGGCATCGTTAAAATGACTGATGTGAATGCCGTAATAAATTCGTTGATCTCCTTGATCATCGATTTGCTTTTCGAATTCAATTGATTTGTCATTTAACAATGATTCAAAGTGGTTTGCATGTTCTAGATTTGTATAAAAGAAAACTTTAACATTCCTGTTTGTCGGGTGCTCTTGAAAATTGATGGTTGAAATCATTGTTTTGCTACCATTAGTTTTTGACCAATTCGAAGTGGTTTATTTCTTTTAATACCATTTGTACTGCACAATTTTTCTATACTTGTGCCATAAAGGCTAGCAATTTTAAACAAACTCTCTCCTCTCTTAACGGAGTGGAAATTAATTCCATCAGGTATCGCGGCATAACTGTATTTGGTTTTTACAAGCCTTATTTTACCTGATTTTAATTTGTTATTGTTGAAATCAATAATGCTTCTAGGATTAATAGGTTTTCCTTTGAACCGTACTTCAAAATGCAGATGACTTCCTGAAGATTGCCCAGAACTACCTCCTAAACCAACTACTTGTCCTGCTTCTACAATATCACCAGTTTTAACTTTTAAGCGATGAAAGTGGGCGTATAAAGTTTCTAAGCCGTTATAATGTCTGATTATAACAACTCTGCCATAGCCGGGGTGATTTCTGGCAACTCTTACCATACCATCAAATGCTGCTACAACGGGATCCCAAACTTGCAAATCAATGTCTATTCCATTGTGAGCACGGCCACTTCTCCAACCATAATTGGATGTTATAAGCCCTCTAAAAGGATTGTAAAACCTACATTCATTTACAGTGTCTTCTATAACCAACGTCCTATTCTCTCCTTGTTTCAAGTCACTAATAACTGGATTGAAAAGTTGGTAGGTATCCCATTTTTTATACATTGAATTAGAAGGGTAGATACTTGAATCATAATAGCCGGTTAAAGACACATAAATATCTTCTTGTATTCTTTTGTTCTCAGCATAGTCACTTAAATTTTGAATCATTTCATCTGAAACAGATTCCATTTGCAAAAGAGAGTCGATAAGTTCGATGATTTGCTCGCCGTTTAAGCCATTAAAATTCTGGTCAGCAGAATTTGCGTTAGCAGTTACCACAATAGCGGGAACCATTCTTTTTTCTTGAATTGCATTTTGAGCAAACAAGAAATTTATGCTAAAGTAGAGAAAGGCAAGTGAAATGTATTTCAACTGAATCTGATTAGTTACGTCCATCAATTAAATCTCCAAGACCGCCTAAAATACTGCCCTCTCCAGTTCTTTTTCCACCGGTTTTAGGCATGTTGGCATAAATTCGGTCTGCCAATCTGCTAAATGGCATGGATTGAATCCAAACATCTCCTGGTCCTGTAAGCGTAGCAATAAAAAGTCCTTCACCGCCAAATAATGAGTTTTTTATTCCTTTTTGCAGTCGAATGTCATAATTTATACTAGAGCTTAAGGCAACCAGGCAACCAGTGTCCACATTTAAGGTTTCTCCAGCCGTCAGAGTTCTTTTCACTACAGTTCCTCCAGCATGAAGAAAAGCTAAGCCATCTCCTTCTAATTTTTGCATGATAAATCCTTCTCCACCAAAAAAACCAACACCTAGTTTTCTTTGAAATTCTATTCCTACCGAAACTCCCTTTGCAGCGCATAGAAAAGCTTCTTTCTGACAAATTACTTTGCCTCCAAAATCAGTTAAATCCATTGGGATTATTTTGCCAGGATACGGAGCAGCAAAAGTTACTTTAGCTTTTGAATGTCCACGTTGAGTATAAGCTGTCTCTTATACACATCTGACGCTGCCGACGATCTACTCTGTGTAGA
>CAJXRL010000121.1 GCA_913059105.1 uncultured Flavobacteriales bacterium | reverse complement strand
CGGCAGCGTCAGATGTGTATAAGAGACAGTCTGTGTAAAGCCCGTATTTGTATAATTTATAAGTAGAAACGTAAAATTCCTCAACTTTTTGTTTTGTTGCTTTAGACTCTTTACTATAATTTGGATTTTTAATCAGGTAAGCGTATTCACTAAAAGGATGATTATCTAATACCCACTTTTTTTCAATTACTGCTTTTTCTTCGTATTCGTTGATTTTATAGATTCGATACAATTGGTAATGAGCAGGTAAATTATATTGAGAAGTGTCATACTCTTTTGTAACTCTTTCAAACGAACTTATGGCACTACTATAATCTCTGAAGCTCTCCTTAAAAATGGTTCCAACATTGAACAACGCCTCGACAACTTTACCATGTGCCTCCAATTGTTCTTCATAATTTTCTGGTATAGCTTCCAAGTAAAAATTTGCGTTATATCGCTCTGCCATTTTCGTAGAATCTTCTTTAGCTGCTTCTTTCTCTTTAGGGTCGAGTTTTTGAACGACTACTGTAGCTGCTTTGTTTTTTCTTCTCCAATTGTCAGATAATTGAATGTCTCCCCAAATAGATTTAAAGTCGTTAATGCCGAGTGATATGTTAGTAGGATTGTAGAAATACCAATTGCCTTTTCGGCCTCCTGTAGCAACGTTTATGAGTCCTGGGTTTGTTTGATTTTGTGCCGATTCTAATTTGTTAAGCTCGGCTTGTTTCTTTCTTTCGTCCTCTTCTTTAATTGCTTCAATAATTTCGTTCACTTTCTTTTCTCTATCCCCAGAACTTAGATTAGATAAAACTAAGAGACTGTCTTGTAGCCTGATGATTTTTAGATTGCGCACCAAGTCTTGCAAGTTGTTGTTCTTATCTTCAGTAGGGAAATATTCAGGATGTTCTTCTGGTAAAAATTGAAGCGTGCTGTCATATCTTTCTTGAGCTGCAATGTAGTCTGGTCTTTCAAAATAAAGATCTGCTAATCGTAAGTAAGAAAGTGCTTTTTGTTTATCATTTGACACACTAGTGTTAATCGACTTTTGAAGTAATTCAACAGCTAAAGGTTCTTCATCTTCTTTTAAAGCTAATTCAGCAAGAGCAAAGTAAATCTGGTCTTTAAACTCTTCGTTTTTGATGTCTTTGAGCATTTTGTTTAGCTCCTTTTTAATCGCTTTACTATCGCTGCCGGCTACATCAAAGGCAATGGCTCTGCTAATTCTAGCATTGAAACGCATCGTGTAATTAGGATTCAATTTCAATACATCGCCATACGCTTCTGTAGCCAACAAGAAATTCTTTTTCTTTTGATAAAGTTGAGCTAAAATATAGGTGTACCTAGCTTTCCCGTCTCGCTTTTTGGTTAGCTGAACGGCCTGCTCTAGGTGTTCTATAGCTTTCTCGTAATCTTGGTCTCTTTTTATATTGTAGTCAGCAACTATAGCATGATATTCGCCTAAGTAATCCTCTGGATATTTCTTTAGATTATCTTCTGCAAGGTCTAAAAATTCCTCTGCTCTATCCCATTGTTGGGTTTCGATGAAGGTTTTAATTAGCCAACTTAATCCTCTGTAACGTGCAGGGTCTTTCTTGTAGTGCTGATAAACATATAGGAAAGTTTGTTCTGCTAAACCAAACTCTTGTTTGTAAAGACGGGCTTGACCAATAAGAAAATAACTGTCATCAATCCATTTAACATACTCTACCTTTCTTTTGTGAATAGAGTGACGTTCAATAACTTCTGAACATTTTTCAACAATCTTGTCCATTTCGCCATACATGCTTTGAGATTTTGCCTCATCGGGGTATATAAAAATGGGTAGTAATTGAGAATAGTCATCTTTGAAACCTCCCTTTAGAGTGGTTTCTTGCTCTTTCATAATCTCTTTCGCGTTAAAATAGCCGTTGAAACGTGAAGTCATATTATGAAAACCACGGTTCAATGCTTTGTTCTTGTCAGTAGAACAAGAGCTTAGCAAAACTGCTGACACTAAAAAAAGGCGGAAGAGGTTCTTTACCAACGAATAAATTCTTTTTCAGTTAACTTCGAAAGACACAAAATAGTGTGCAGAAATTCGAATTTACAAAATTAGTTAAAGTATCATGAAAAGTGCTTTACAGATGATTAGCTTGGTATAAATATTCGGATATTTGAAAACCCTTTGCCAAACCATGGAAAAAGAAAACAAAAAGAAGCGCATTATAAAGAAGTTGAAGAACAAGTATCGTCTTGTTATTCTGAATGATGCAAGTTTTGAAGAACGCTTTTCGTATCGACTTTCTCCTTTAAATTTATTGACACTACTGTTAAGTTTTGTAGTATTTCTAATATTATTGGTGTCGGTTGTTATAATTTATACGCCGTTAAGAGAGTCAATTCCGGGTTATACCGATGTTAGCTTGAGAGAAGATTTAACAACAATGGTTTTCCGTGCCGACTCATTAGAGAATGAATTGCAGCGTAATTCTGCTTATTTAAGAAATATTCAAGGTGCATTGAAAGGCGAATTACCGTTGTCCAAAGATTCTATATACAATACAGACCAAGCCATTGAAATGCCCAAAAACCCAATGGTAAAATCGAAAGAAGATTCTATGTTACGAGAGTATGTAGAACGAGAAGATTCTTATTCTTTGTCAGATGACCAGGAAAATACAACCAAACAGATTTATTTTTTCGCGCCTTTGAAAGGTACTGTTACCAATGAATTCGATCCTGCAAAAGAGCATTTTGGAATAGATGTAGTAGCGCCAAAAGATGAGGCGATAAAGGCGACGCTAGATGGTACAGTTGTTTTTGCAGAATGGACGTTAGAAACGGGATATGTAATTCAATTGCAGCATGGAAATAACATTGTTTCCAATTACAAACACAATTCTGTTTTATTGAAAAAAGTGGGAGAAGAAGTCAAAGCGGGAGATGTGATTGCAATTATTGGTAATTCTGGTGAGCTTTCATCTGGACCTCATTTGCATTTTGAATTGTGGAAAGATGGCAAAGCTTTGAATCCAAAAGAGTTTGTAAATTTTTAAGCATGGGTTTAAAAGCTAGTTTAAGTAAGCCATTTGCAAAATTGGTGGTTAAAAAAGTAAAACAATGGTCTGAAAACCCATTGGAAACCCAACAAGAGGTTTTTCTTTCTCTTATTGCCGCTGCTCGAAATACAGCTTTTGGGAAAGACCACAAATTTGAAAATATTCACAACTACGAAGATTTTAAAAAAGCAGTACCGGTTAACGATTATGAAGGTTTAAGAAAATATGCTGACCGAGTTATTAAAGGGGAGCAGGATGTTTTATGGCCAGGACAGCCAATTTATTTGAGCAAAACCTCTGGAACAACATCTGGTGCCAAGTACATTCCAATTACCAAAGAGTCTATTCCATTTCACATACAAGCAGCAAGAGATGCTATATTGCACTACATAGCTGAAACTGGCAAAGCTGATTTTGTAAATCATAAAATGATTTTTTTACAGGGAAGCCCTGAGCTAGATACTAGTGGACCCATCCCTGTTGGAAGATTATCTGGCATTGTAGCGCATCATGTTCCTGGTTATTTACAACGTAATCGTTTGCCTTCATTAGCGACAAATACGATTGACGATTGGGAAACCAAAGTTGATGCTGTTTGCGATGAGACTATTCCTGAAAAAATGAGCCTCATTGGAGGAATCCCACCTTGGGTTCAAATGTATTTTGAAAAGCTAATTGAGAAATCAGGAAAAAAAAGCATTCAAGAAATTTTTCCGGACTTATCGTTATTTATGTATGGTGGCGTGAATTATGAGCCGTACCGACACACCATGGAAAGTTTAATAGGCAAACGAATTGATTCAATTGAATTGTATCCAGCCTCAGAAGGTTTTATTGCCTATCAAGATTCTCAAAAGCAGGAAGGTATGCTGCTGCTGCTAAATTCGGGAATGTTTTATGAATTTATTCCTGCTGAAGAATTTGGAAAAGAGAACCCAACCCGAGTTAGCTTGAGTGGGGTAGAGCTGAATCAAAACTATGTTCTCATTTTAAATACTAATGCAGGATTGTGGGGCTATAACATTGGCGATACCGTTCGCTTTGTTTCCTTAGCACCGTATCGGATTGTGGTGACAGGAAGAATCAAACATTTTACTTCTGCATTTGGCGAGCATGTAATTGCTGAAGAAGTAGAAAAAGCCATAGCTTTTGCGTCAGAAAAAACAGGCATTGAAGTGGTAGAATTTCACTTGGCTCCACAAACAGAATCTATAAATGGGGAGTTGCCTTTTCACGAATGGGCAATAGAGTTTAAAGAGCAAGGAATTGATTCAAATGAGTTTTCTGAACTGCTGAATAGCAAGATGGTCGAACTTAATTCGTACTACAAGGATTTGTTGGAAGGCAAAATGTTACAAGCCTTAAAAATTACTTCCATTAAAAGAGATGGTTTTCAGAACTACATGAAGTCGAAAGGCAAGTTGGGTGGGCAAAACAAATTGCCACGCTTGGCAAATGATCGGAAGATTATTGATGCATTGGTTTAGTCATTACTTTTGAACTCTGAACGGAAAAGTTTACACGGAGCGGAGACGAAGTGAAGTGAAATGAAGTGAAGTACGACAAGGCATTCATTATGACATTGCGAAGGAAGTATGACAGCGGCAATCCTGTTATGAAACCGCCAATGCTTTGTCACACTGAGTAGGGTTGGAATAACCTAACTGTTTTTAAATTGTTCCGTTACTCTTTCAATCACCAAATCCATTGGTTCAAATTCAAAGTTCAATTCCGTTTTGATCTTTTCTGCAGAAAAGCATTTTTGCCTAAAGGCTGTATCGACACTTTGTTTGGTGAGAACGGTTTTGCTGCCCAATAGGAAATAGCGCATTTCGTCTAATCTTCTTAAAGCATTTGCCAACCATCGAGGCGCTTCTTTTTGTGGTGGCCTTTTTCCTAAACCGTTTGCAATGTTTGTGAATAGTTTTTGGAAACTCCAATTGTCAGCAACCAACACATAGCGTTGGTCAGAAATGTCAGAATTCATTAATTGAAACATGGCTTTTACTACATCGTGTACTCCAACAAAAGCGTTACTGCCTGGGGTATAATAATTTAACCCATCATGGATTTTTTTAATAATGGCGGTGCTGCTTTCTTCCCAATTGCCAAAACCAATAATGGTAGCTGGATTTACAATTACAGTCGTCAAGCCTTCTTCGGCTGCACGCCAAACTTCATTCTCTGCGTAATACTTTGTAACGGAGTAATAAGAGGTTTCTGTGCTATGTGTCCAATTTGTTTGTTCATCGGTACAGCGGTCATCTGCATAGCTTCCAAGGCTTGCCACAGAACTTACATAGCAAAACTTTTTAATGCCATTGATCAAGCTTAAGTTCACCATGTTTTTGGTGCCTTCAACGTTGATTTCGTACATTTTATCGGCCTTTCTTCTACCGAAAGAAACAACTGCTGCACAATGATAAACGTTGGTCACACCTGTAAAAATGTCTTGCAAGCTAAAGTAATCGGCAATGTCTGCCTGTACCCAGTTAATTTGATTAAAAAGATCGTTGGCATTGTAACTGATGAATACTTTTTTAGCTTTTTCTAAACTTTCAACAGAACGATATGTAGCCTTCACTTTTTCGCCGTTCTTCAACAACAAATGCAGTAAATGACTTCCTACTAATCCCGTTCCGCCGGTTACTAAAATCATAATGCGAATTTACCTTATAAAAGGGTTAGGTCGAGTGAAAAACTTTTATTTCCATCGGCATCTTGATACATTTTTTTTAATTATTAAGGTTGTTTCTCTGCTGCGCAACGTCGAATTGAACTGCCATTGCGAATGAAATGAAATGGAATGTGGCAATCTTGTTTATTTGGAGACCAGGCTGCTTCTTCCGCTAAAGCTCCATCGCAGTGACGATAATATTCGCTAAACAGCTTCCTATGATTTAATTACATCGGACACCAATTCCACACTCTCCATTCTACATTCTGCATTTTTCATGCTCTTAATTCTACATTCTATACTTACTTTTGAAAAAATTTATCGAAATGGATTTTGTAGCAGAATTAAAATGGAGAGGGATGATTCACAACATCACTCCGAATACACAAGAGCAATTGAACAAAGAGATGACCTCTGGTTATGTGGGTTTTGACCCAACGGCAGACTCTTTGCACATTGGCAACTTGGTTCCCATTATGCTGTTGACTCATTTTCAAAATGCAGGTCACAAACCGATTGCCTTAGTGGGCGGAGCAACTGGCATGGTCGGTGATCCATCTGGAAAGTCAGAAGAGCGAAAGTTTTTGTCGGAAGAATTATTGACGCACAATTTAGAATGTCAGAAAAAGCAATTGGCAAAGTTTCTAGATTTTGATTCAGATGCTGAAAATGCAGCCGAGCTAGTAAACAACTACGATTGGTTTAAAGAGTTTTCATTTTTAGATTTTCTGCGTGATGCCGGCAAACACATTACCGTGAATTACATGTTGGCAAAAGATTCAGTTAAAAAAAGATTGGAAACGGGTATTTCATTCACAGAATTCTCTTACCAATTAATTCAAGGATATGATTTCTATTGGTTGAACCAGAATAAAAATTGCAAGTTGCAAATGGGTGGTTCTGATCAGTGGGGAAACATTGTTACTGGAACAGAATTTATTCGTAGAAAATCAGACAGTGAAGCGTTTGCGTTGACTTGCCCGTTAATTACAAAAGCGGATGGCAGTAAATTCGGAAAATCTGAAGGCGGAAACGTTTGGTTAGATGCTGATAAAACTTCGCCTTACAAATTTTACCAGTTTTGGTTGAATACTTCAGATGAAGATGCAGGAAAGTACATTCGAATTTTTACGTTGAAACCAGAAGAAGAGATTTTAGAATTAGAGAAGCAACATGCGGAAGCTCCACATTTAAGATTGCTTCAAAAAGCATTGGCGGAAGACATTACTGTTCGAGTTCACTCTCAAGAAGAATTGGATAATGCCATTGCAGCTTCGAATATCTTGTTCGGAAATTCAACTTCGGAAAGCCTAAAAGGTCTTTCTGAAAGGGATTTACTGAGTGTATTTGAGGGAGTTCCTCAGGCAGAAATTTCAAAAGCTATATTGGTTGAGGGGCAAGGGATTATTGATTTTACTGTAGCATCTGCAAAAGCTTTTAGCTCAAATGGCGAAGCACGAAGAATGATTCAGAATAACGGAGTGAGTGTAAACAAGGAAAAAGTGAATTTGGAGAAGACAATCACAACTGACGATCTGATTCTAGAAAAATACATTTTGTTGCAGAAAGGGAAAAAGAACTATTACTTGATTAGCGTTGTTTAAAAAAGCCACTCTTATATTGTTTATAGCAATGGCTTTTGTTTCTTGTAAAAAGCAATTGTCTGATTCTGAATTGTTCGATCGTTTGCATGGCAATTGGGGGGCAACAATGAAATTTCTTGAATATGAAAGTTTTCATTACGAGGTAGATACTGCCATGTTTTTGGAAGATGGGAAGCGTTTGGGTATGATTTTTAGTTCAAAAGGAAATTTTCAAAAAACATTTGAAGGAACGGAGATTGGCAGTTATTGGGTAGAAGAGGGCGAATTGGTACTTTCTACTTCAGACACAACTTCTTTCGAAATATTACATGTAAACGCTCGAAAATTGGTATTGAAGACTGATTCTGCCAAGCTGTATTTTGAGAAGTACGTTTATTAGCTTATTTCAGCGTATTGAAAAAAGTTCGTTCCATTTCAATTGGGCCCTCGGCAAATGCTTTAGTAATTCCACCTTGTTCGTTGATTAAAAAGTAAGTAGGTACAGTTGCTACTTGATACTTTTCTCTTAATTCAAAGTCACCACCAAAATGAAGAAAATCCCAGGTGTAATTGTTTTTAGTAACTACGGCCTGGTTAATGCTTTTATCGTCGTCTAGGTTAATGCTCACAACTGTCTCTTATACACATCTGACGCTGCCGACGATCTACTCTGTGTAG
>CAJXRL010000120.1 GCA_913059105.1 uncultured Flavobacteriales bacterium | reverse complement strand
ACTTAAGGCAGCAATTATTCTTAATTCTATTTGGGAATAATCAGCCGCTAATATTTGAAAATCTTTATTCCTTGGAATAAACGCTTTACGTATCTCTCGTCCTTTTGCTGTTCGAATAGGTATGTTCTGCAAATTGGGACTGTTCGAACTTAAACGACCAGTTGCCGCAACAGTTTGCATATAATTGGTATGAATGTGACCAGTTTTCGGATTTACCAAGTCAGGTAAACTATCTACATAAGTCGATTTTAATTTTTTAAGAGATCTATATTCCAGAACCTTTGATACAATCTCATGCTTGCTTGTAAGTTTTGATAATGTCTCTTCTGAAGTAGAATATTGGCCAGTTTTAGTCTTTTTTGCCTTTTCATCAATCTTCAGAACATCAAACAACACTTGACCTAACTGCTTAGGTGAATCAATATTAAACTCTGTTGTAGCCAATACAGTTATTTCCTTTGTTAAGTCAACTAAAGATACTTCTAACTCTTTTGAAAACTCCGCCAAATTCTTACAATCTAAATTAATGCCTTCATATTCCATGGCCGCCAAAACAGAAATAAGTGGCATTTCTACCTCATCAAATAGTTTTCTGATGTCCCCTTTTCCTAATTCTTTTTCAAATACTTCCTTCAATTGAAAGGTGATGTCGGCATCTTCACCTGCATATTCAGCAACCTTCTCAATTTCAACATCCCGCATACTTCCCTGATTCTTGCCTTTTTTTCCAATTAATTCTTCAATTGATTGTGGCTTGTAACTCAAATAGGTTTCAGAAAGAATATCCATTCCATGTTTCTGGTCAGGCTCAAGCAAGTAATGAGCAATCATTGTGTCAAAGAAGATTCCCGTCAATTCAATCCCGTAATTTCTTAATACGGTCAAGTCATATTTTAGATTTTGCGCAATTACCTCTTTTGACCTGTCTTCAAAAATCACTTTAAATTGTGCCACCAATTTATTTGCTTCTTCTCTATCGGCAGAAACAGGAACATAATATGCCTCACCTGCCTTTACAGAAAAAGCTATACCTACTAATTCAGCAACCATTGAATCAACACTTGTTGTTTCCGTATCAAAACAGTATGATTTCGAGCTTTTTAATAATTCTAAAAGTTTTTCGGTTTTTTGCTTTGAGTCAACCAACTCATATTTGTGCTTTGTATTTTCAAGTGTTTTAAATTCTCTTGGCTCAACAGCTGTATCTGATGTAAGGGTTTTTGCATCACTATCTTGATTAGCTCCAACACTGAACAAATCCATTTGCCCTTCATTTGATGGTGCAATTGAAACTTCTTCTCCTAAAATTCTTTTGCTTAACGTTCTGAATTCTACATCGACAAAAATCTGCTCCAATTCCTTCCTGTTGAGAGGGTCTCGTATTAAGTCATTTGCATCAAATTCAATGGGAACATCTAGGATAATTGTTGCCAATTTTTTAGATAACAAGGCAAGTTCTTTCGACCCTTCAACCTTCTCTTTCATTTTACCTTTTAAATCGGCCGTATTTTCCAACAAACCTTCTATGCTACCATATTGCTTCAAAAACTTTTTAGCGGTTTTATCGCCAACCCCTGGAATCCCTGGAATATTATCAACCGCATCTCCACACATACCCAAATAATCAATCACCTGTAATGGATTTGTAATTTCAAACCTAGCACAAACTTCATCTACTCCCCACACCTCTGCTTTGTTGCCCATTCGTGCAGGTTTGTACATAAAGATATTTTCACTTACTAGTTGCCCAAAATCCTTATCAGGAGTCATCATGAACGTTTTGTACCCTTCTTTTTCCGCTTTTTTAGCCAGAGTTCCAATTACATCATCTGCCTCAAAACCATCACAATACAAGGTAGGAATATTGAAGCCTTTGATAATTTTCTTAATGTAAGGCACAGCCAATTTAATATCATCTGGGGTTTCCTCTCGATTTGCCTTGTATGCAGGAAATTCAATGTGCCTAGCTGTTAGAGCTTTGGTGTCAAAAACTACAGCAATATGAGTCGGATTATGCTTATTTAATACTTCAAAAAGCGTGGTTGTAAAACCATAAATAGCCGAAGTGTTTAATCCTTTGGAATTGATCATTTGATTTTGGCTAAAAGCAAAGTGCGCTCTATAAATAAGTGCATAGGCATCTAACAACCAAAGTGTTTTATTATCGTCTGACATGAAAAAGCAAGATTTTATTCAGGCTTGAAGGTAAGAAAATCCAAAAAGAAAAAAGAAGGAATTAAAAACTAATTCGCTTCCATTAAAACAGTCGCTAAAACTGTTTCTCCAACCGCCCTAAGCGTTTGCTTGTCAATTACATCCATTTTGTCTTGATGCGTATGCCAATGCGGTGCAAATGACCTTGTCTCTGGATCATACTGAATAATGTCAATACTCGGAATCTTAGCAATTGTATTAATATAAACATGGTCGTCTATCCCAACATGCCGGGTAGGACGACTGTTAAAATAATTATCATGATTTAAATCTTTAGCAATGTTCCATACATGGTGAACATAAGCTGATGCATGGGTCATAGAGTGATATTCCTTGGCAAACATGGCATCTTTCGCTCCCACCATATCAAGTAAGATTCCAAAATTGGCACTGTAACCTATTTTGTGCATATTGTTTGCCCAATATTGACTTCCTAAACAATAGTCTTCAATTGTTCCGCTTTCGTCAACATAATCTTCGGCATCAAAGAATATGATGTCCACACCAACATTAGGTTTAGCTTTTTGAATCTGTCGAGCAATTTCCAATAACACTCCTACTCCACTTGCTCCGTCATTCGCTCCTAAAATGGGTTCAGATTTTCTTTCCTCATCTTGATCTGCATTCGGTCTTGTATCCCAATGGGCAAAAAGCAATACCCGATTATTTAATTCCGGTTTATAAGCTCCAATTATATTCTTGATATTTAATTTTGTTTGATCAAATGCGATTACTTGTGTCTGTTGATCAATAACCTCAAAGCCAAAGCGATTCAATTGACCAGACAAATAATTCCCAGCTGCAACATGACCAACTGTGTTTGGCACTCTAGGGCCAAAATCAACTTGTTTTTGAACAAAGTTGTATGCGGAATCGGCGTTAAAATTAGGGCGAACCGCTTTTTTAGGTTCTTCTGTTTTTTTGACGGGTACTGGCTTTTTATCTTCTCTACAAGCAAATAAAAATACAATAGCAATAATTAATAGTATTCTACTTCTCAAATTCCCAACTTGCCCCATCTGTGCTGTCTTTAATTCCAATATTCAACTCTTTTAACTTGTCCCGAATTTTATCTGCCGTTCCCCAATCTCTTTGTTCTTTGGCTGCTTTTCTAAAATCTAGAATTAAACCCATTAACTCATCTGTAATTTCATTCGACTGAGTTCCTGTTTCCTCTACTTCTAGTCCCAATATATCAAAGAAAAAAGTATTAAAAAGACTCTTAAATAGTTCTAAGTCAGCTATTGTTATTGTCTCTTCTCCTGCTTCCAAAGCAGCCACCATTTTTAAACTATCAAATAGTTTAGAAATTGCTATCGGCGAATTAAAATCGTCATTCATTGCATGATACAACGAGTCTTTTAAAGATGATATGTCAATAGTAGACTTATCGGAAGCTTCTAATTCATTAATTCGATCCAATCCTTTTTGTAAACGTGCAAATCCTTTAGAAGCAGCCTCTAATGCATCGTTCGAAAAATCTAAGGTACTGCGATAATGAGATTGCAATATAAAAAATCGTATCGTCATTGGAGAATATGCTCTTTCTAACTGAAAGTTATCTCCAGTAAAAAGCTCGGAACAGAAAATTCCATTGCCCAAAGACTTACCCATCTTCTGCCCATTGATGGTGACCATATTATTGTGTAACCAGTAGTTGGCAAACGCTTTTCCAGTATGTGCTTCCGCTTGAGCAATTTCACATTCATGATGAGGAAATTGGTTTTCTAATCCACCTCCATGAATATCAAAATTATCCCCCAAATATTTTTGACTCATTACTGTGCATTCAATATGCCAGCCTGGAAAACCTTTACCCCAAGGAGAGTTCCATTGCATTAAATGCGAAGGGTCAGCTCTTTTCCAAAGTGCAAAATCAAAGCCATTTTTCTTATCAGATTGAGCTGCAAGTGTCCGATTAGCTGCACCTTCCATCATTTCCTCAACCGAGCGACCAGAAAGTTTACCATAATCAAACGTCTCGTCATATTTCGCTACGTCAAAATAGACTGAACCATTTACTTCGTATGCAAAACCTTTTGCAATAAGATCTAGAATAATTTCTATTTGCTCTGGAATATGACCTGAAGGACGTGGGTAAATATCTGCTCGTCTCACGTTCAGCGCATCCATGTCTCTGAAATAATTGAACATATATCGTTCAACTACTGCCATTGGATCTATTTTTTCTAAACGAGATTGCTTCGCAATTTTGTCATCCCCTTCGTCCGCATCGTCAGTAAGGTGACCAACATCAGTGATATTTTGAACATACTTGACCTTTGGAAAAATATGCACCAAGTATCTGTAAACTAAATCGAACGAAACATACGATTTTGCATGTCCCAAATGCGCATCTCCATATACCGTCGGGCCACAAACATACATTCCAACTACCTCTTCGTCAATTGGTTTAAACGTCTCTTTTTGCCGAGTTAGTGTATTGTACACTATTAATTTGGAATCCATTTCCTACTATTTAAATTCTACAAAGAAAAGCAATAAAATGCTAGATTTCTGCACAAAAAAGCCTCAAGCTTATCGAATGATTCGATAAGCTTGAGGCTTTTAAATTCCTTTATAGATCAAGTTACATGTCTTTTTCAATTACACCGTTGCCAACATATTTGCCGCTCTTGAATATCATAATTCGAATTAAAATACCATTTTCATCGTACTTATAATTTTTCCCATCCATTAATCGATAGTTCTCAAATACCCCGTCTTTTGCAATTTGCTTGTTTCTGTTAAATAGTTTTTTGTAGCCATTTCCATCAAAACCTCCTTGGTTTGGGTTGTCTTCTTTTTCAGCAGTAACCTTAACGTCTTTGCCTTCATCAACCTTCTTCTTTATAGGAGCTTTTGCTGCATATAATTGATAGCTTGACGGATCCATAGTTCCCCCGTTAAAACTTTTAACGGACATCAAATCCCCGTTTTCGTAATACTCTTTTTGCTCTCCAGTTTCTAAACCTTCATTCCAACTTCCTTCTAACCTCACCTTCCCATTTGGGTAATAATAAACTTGCTTCCCCGATCTTTTGCCGCCGTCAGTGAACGTAAAGTTTTGAGCTAACTGACCATTTTCGTGATATCTTTTAAAACCTCCTGTATTTTTTGTTCTTTCCCAGGTACTACTCTCTTCTATATTGCCATTTTGATAGTACAAGGTGTACTTTCCAAAAGGGCGGCTTCCTTTATAGGTAATTTCACTTTTTAGCTTGGTTGAAGGAAAATACTTTTTCCAAAGTCCGTCTTTACGACTGTTCCTATATTTTCCTTCTTCTACTAAATTCCCAATGGGATAATCTCTAAATTTTGGCGGCTTCGCCTTGATCATCCAATAGTCCTGTCGCTTTCTATTAATATCAATTTTATTGATTGTATCCGTCCCACTTAACTCAAAAGACTGAGCAGTAGCATTCCAAGAGAACGATAATAAAATAATAATGGCACCTAGAAACTTCATGCATTTGAAATTAGCCCCTAAAATAGGAAAAGATTTTTTAATTTAACCTAAATTCTTAAGCATATCTTCTGTCATTTTTGCCATATCATATTCTAGCTTCCAACCCCAATCCTCAAAAGCAGCAGAATCATCAATACTTGCTGGCCAACTTTCAGCTATTTTTTGTCTAAAATCCGGTGCGTAGCTAATTTCAAACTGAGGAATATGATTTTTAATTTCCCTTGCTACCTCTTCCGGAGCAAATGATATCCCTCCTAAATTATAACTGGATCGAATTTTTACATTTTCTTCCGACGTTTCCATTAACTCAATTGTAGCCCGAATAGCATCTTCCATATACATCATTGGAAGGTAAGTCCCTTTTTGTAAAAAACATTCATACGTTCCGTTTTCCAATGCTTTGTGGTAAATATCCACAGCATAATCCGTAGTCCCTCCTCCTGGTAAACTTTTGTAACCTATTAAGCCAGGATAGCGAATACTGCGAACATCCACACCGTAATTTTTTGCATAATACTCGCACCAACGCTCACCTGCCAACTTCGATATTCCATAAACAGTAGTTGGATCAGTAATCGTTTGCTGTGGTGTATTTTGACGAGGTGTATTTGGACCAAAAACGGCGATTGAACTTGGCCAAAATACTTTTTTAATTTTTTTATCTTTCGCTAAATCTAATACCGTAAATAAGGTTTCCATGTTTAATTTCCATCCAAACTCCGGGTTTTTCTCAGCTGTTGCAGAAAGCAAAGCCACCAAATGGTAAACTTCCTCAACTTTGTATCGCTCTACAATGTCGTGCAACTTTTCCTTATCCAAAGCATTCAACACTTCAAAAGGTCCGTTTTGATTCTCTAACTCCCTTACATCGGTCGCTAGCACTTTATTCCTCCCATGTTTAGCTCGTAGCTTTTCCACCAACTCACTTCCTACTTGCCCCCCGGCGCCTAAAACTAAAATCATACGCTATGCTTTTTAATGATATCAAAAATAACAAAAGGCTTGCAAGCAATTTGTTCCTTTGGGCATGACAATTGTCATTTTATGTACTAACGGCTTTGCTTAACTTTGTTTCATCTTATAAAACGGTATAACATGCAATTGTACAATTTAGAAGATAAAAGCATTCTGAAAAAGAAACTGATGGAAGAAAATTTCCGCAGAGTTACTGTTTCTTTTTATCGGTATGTAATTATCGACAACCCCCATGAATTAAGGGATGCACTTTTCCAAGAATGGACTGAGTTAAATGCATTTGGTAGAACTTATTTGGCGAAAGAAGGGGTTAATGCTCAGATGTCAGTTCCAGAAGAAAATTGGGGCGAATTTGTTGCTAAAGTTCATGCAATAGATTACTTCAAGGACGTGCCTTTCAAAATTGCAGTAGAAGATGATGGAAAATCTTTTTACAAACTAAAAGTTAAAGTGCGTAAAAAGATTGTGGCTGATGGCTTAAATGATGGTGACTTCGACGTAACAAATGTTGGAAAACACCTTACAGCAAAACAATTCAACAACGCTTTAGCTGACCCTAACGCTTTGGTGATAGATATGAGAAATCATTACGAAAGCGAAGTAGGGCATTTTGAAGGAGCAATTTGCCCCGACGCGGATACTTTTAGAGAGGAACTACCTAAGGTTGAAGAAATTCTAAAGGGCAATGAGGATAAAAAAATACTACTGTACTGCACCGGAGGAATTCGTTGCGAAAAGGCAAGTGCCTACCTAAAACACAAAGGAATTCAAGATGTAAATCAATTACATGGTGGTATTATAGACTATGTTAGACAAATAAAAGCTGAAGATTTAGACAACAAGTTTGTTGGAAAAAACTTTGTGTTTGATGAACGATTGGGAGAACGGATTTCTGATGAAATTATTTCAGAGTGCCACCAGTGCGGAAAACCGTGTGACGACCATACCAACTGCTCAAACGATGATTGCCATTTGTTATTTATTCAATGCAAAGAATGCAAGGAGAAATATGATGGAGCATGCACGCCCGAATGTCAAACTATTGCGAACTTGCCAATTGAAGAACAAAGAGAAATAAGAAAAGGAAAAGAAAAGCCAGACGCTCATTCAGTGTACAAAAGCAGATTGAGACCGAAATTGAATACAACAGCAAATGAATGAATGAGTCAATAAATCAATAATTGGATATTCGAATAAGTGAATAGATTTTAGAATTAATGATTGACAAATTAAGAGATTAACTCATTGGTAAATCTGTCTCTTATACACATCTGACGCTGCCGACGATCTACTCTGTGTAGAT
>CAJXRL010000119.1 GCA_913059105.1 uncultured Flavobacteriales bacterium | reverse complement strand
TCTACACAGAGTAGATCGTCGGCAGCGTCAGATGTGTATAAGAGACAGAATGTAAAAACCACCAATTGAAGATTCATGAATCAGTTTTATTGTTTTCAATTCGCCAAGGTGGGTTCAGTCGGTTTTCTCCTCCGTAAAATAATATTAGTTGATTTCCGTCAACATCTTTTAGTTTTGCCTCTCTCCATAACCATCTTTGGTCAGTCGGTTCTAGGTCAAATTCAATTCCTTTTCTTTTTAATTCCTCAACTTGTTCGTCAAGATTTTTGCATTCAAAGTACACATATATTCCATCACCTTTTGGCAATACCTCTGTCTGATGAATTGAAAAAGTTGAGTTTCCGTTAGGGCATTCAAATCGTGCATAATGTGGTAGAGATTTCACAATCAACTTAAGTCCTATTTTTTCATAAAAAGGGATTGATTTTTTCAAATCTAATGATGGAATTGTTATCTGGTTTAAGTTCATAATTTCTTGTTTGTCATGCATTGCACAACGCTTAGGCTAAAATACATTTAATGCATTTTTACACATTGTTGTGAGTAGGTTTTATTGTAAAGGAAGCTGTTAATCCAACGCTAAAACTCCGCGGTAGTTTTTCAACTCCAAATATTGCTCTTGAATGTATTCCTTTTTTTTCCAAAACATTCACGAACAAATCTGATGCTCCGTTAACCACAATTGGTGAGTCATCCCAATTTGATGCTGATCGATAATATGCATCAATATGGTTCAGACCAACAATGTTATCAAAACCAATTTTTTTATGCACTTGAGCCAAAACATTCAGAGCGCACAACTCCATTGCTTTACAACCTTGTTTCGTTGTAATTTCCTTGCCTAATCGTCCTTGAAATAAGTAATCTTCGTTCAAAATCGGAAATTGAATTGCAATATAAGCTACGTTTTCCCGAATGTTTACTGAGACATAGTTTCCTCCTGGTGATGAAACACTAGGAAGTTCAAGTTGCAACTCTATTAATTTATCAAGTGGATTCATTCTTGTTTTCTAATTATTTACAACACTTAGATAAACGCAATTGCGTTTAATTCCTTTATATAAATGCTTCTCGAATTAATTAAATAAAGGCTTGCTTATTTTTTTTGAAGAAAAGATGAATTTTAGAATGATATTATCCGACTACGTCTTTTGCTTCTTTTTCTTCGCTGCAGGAAACAAAACGTTGTTTAATATCAATCGATAGCCCGGAGAATTTGGGTGCAAATTCAAATCGGTAGGTGGGTCTCCCACAAAATGCTGATAGTCTTCTGGGTCGTGGCCTCCATAAAAAGTCCAGGTGCCTTTTCCAAATGAACCATGAATGTAACGTGCAGAATTCAAGGATTTATTCTCGCCCATAATTAGCACGTCAGATTTTATAAATCGCTTGTCGTAAGCAGTGGTTTGTCCCATAAAGCCATCTACAATTTTTGTATGATTTTGAGTCAGCATGGTAGGCACAGGATCCCACTTTGCAGAAAATTCAAACAAGGTAAACTTGTCTCTATTTTCTGGTGTTCTTATGTGAAAAGGTGTTGCGTCAATATTAGAAAACTCATACAAATTAGGACTTGTTTTTAAGGTAAAATCTTTGAAAGCGAAAGTATTGGCAAAGTCTAACTTTGAATTGTAATCAGGTGTGCTACCGTCGCCATCAAACATTTTTTCACAAATGTCTAGGTCCATCGCTGCCAAAGAAATGTCGTAAGAATCTGTTCCAGAACACATCGAAAATAGAAAACCACCACCGGCAGTAAAGTTCTTTATTTCTAAGGCTACACTTAGTTTCAAGTCTGAAACTTTAGAAAAACCCAATTCAGCAGCCATCGACTCATTGTCGCGTACCTGCTTTTTGTACCAACTTGCGTTTTTATAACTGGCATAAAACTTTCCGTATTGGCCTGTGAAATCTTCGTGGTGCAAGTGCAGCCAATCATAAAGAGGCAAGTTTCCTTCAATTATTTGTTTGTCGTAAATTACTTCATATGGTATTTCTGCGTAGGTAAGTACAAGGGTTACTGCATCATCCCAAGGTTGTTTACCAGAAGGGGAGTAGACAGCCATTTTTGGAGGTTTTTGTAGTTTTATAACATCTGTATTGCTTTCAGGATTACCAATTTCAGTAAGAATAGCTGTTGATTTTGCATTTGGAACAATCTCATAGGATACGCCTCTAATGAGCATTTCGTCTTGAATAGCTTTAACGCTTTTTATCATAAAAGAACCTCCACGGTAGTTTAAAAGCCATTGTACTTCAACATTTCGTTGTAGGCACCAAAATGCAATCCCATAAGCTTTTAAATGGTTTTTCTGACTTGCATCCATAGGAATAAGCAAGTAGGAAGCAAAACTTGAAGAACTGAAAAGGAATAAAAGGAGGATGAAGCCGAATTTTTTCATACTAGAAATTTGATAGGTAGCGAAGTTACTGAAAAGCTAAAAAGGAGTTTCACCGTTATCGTCAATGTCATCATCCATTCTAGATTTCATTGTAATGCTGTTTGTGTTACCGCCGCTATTGAATTCATCGTTTACTGGAAGTTCCCCAAAAGATTTGTTGTCTTCATAGTCAAACTTTTCTAAATCAGAGAATTTGGCTAATTCCGAAGTAAATTTTAGTTGAACATCTCCAATGGCACCGTTTCTATGTTTTGCAATAATGATGTTGGCAACTCCTATGGTAGAATTACCATCTTCATCTTCCGTTAAACCATAATATTCAGGTCGGTTAATGAACATTACCATATCTGCATCTTGTTCAATAGACCCTGATTCCCGTAGATCGGAAAGTTGTGGACGACGATCACCACCACGAGACTCTACAGCTCTGCTTAACTGAGAAAGTGCAATAACAGGTATGTTTAGTTCTTTGGCTATGCTTTTTAAAGATCTCGAAATGGTAGAAATTTCTTGTTCACGGTTTCCACCGCCTTTTCCATCGCCACCAGCTGTCATTAATTGTAAATAATCTACCAATAACAACTGAATATCGTGCTGTGACTTTAGTCTTCTTGCTTTGGCTCTTAATTCAAAAACAGAAATAGCTGGACTGTCATCAATAAATATTGGAGCTTCTGTTAGGGCGCCAATTTTTGCGTGAATTTGTTCTATTTCATCATTCCGTAGGTTTCCGTTTCTCAATTTATGAGAAGAAAGTTCAGATTCTCCTGAAATTAATCGAGTTACCAATTGTACGGATGCCATCTCTAATGAAAATACGGCAACGGGTTTTTGAAAGTCGATAGCAGCATTTCTTGCCAAGGTTAAAGCAAAGGCTGTTTTACCCATTGCAGGTCTTGCGGCCAAAATAACTAAATCAGAAGGCTGCCATCCTGCGGTCATTCTATCCAAATCTGCAAATCCTGAAGGTACTCCTGTAACGGAACCCTCTTGGCCTTTGGCAGATTCAATTTGTTTAATTGCATTTCTTACCAACTCTGACATGGAATCGTAACTCTTACGAATATTTCCTTCTGTAACTCCAAAAAGTCCGCTTTCTGCTTTATCTAGCAATGCAAAAACGTCTGTTGTTTCGTCGTAGGCATCAGTAATAATTTCAGTCGAAATTCGAATCAATTCTCGCTGAATAAACTTCTGGGAAATAATCCGTGCATGAAACTCTACGTTTGCTGCGGAAGCTACTCTATTAGTTAACTGTGAAATATAGTACGGTCCACCAACTAGTTCCAATTCACCTATTTGCTTCAGTTCATTAGTAACAGTTAATATGTCGATGGGCAATGATCTTCCAAAAAGATCTTTGATTACTTCAAATATTTTATGGTGGCTTTCTTTATAGAAACTTTTTCCTTGTAAAATATCGATAACGGTATTTACAGCTTCCTTTTCCAATAGCATAGATCCAAGAACAGCCTCTTCTAAATCAAGTGCTTGAGGCGGAAGTTTGCCGTGTTCCAAACTGGACAATGGCAAGCTGCTATTAGCACTTCTCCTTCTCGTTCTGTCCTTTTTGTCTACTTGGTTATCCATACTTCAAAAGTAGTTCTATACGTTAATTTATGAGTGTGAATTGTGATAGAAAAATAATTTTTTTTTCGAAATGGTTTAAAACAAGCGATTAGCCTGTTTCATTTAAGTTAGAGTGAATTTAATGAACGCGATGTACACAAGTTATTAACCACTTTTTACTACTTATTAACTATCTCATCTTTTGAATTTAGCGGCATTTGGAGTATTTTTATAAAATGAGAAAAGCATTCTTCATAGTTGCAACTTGTTTTATTTTTTTAATGCTTTCTTGCAAGGAAGATAAAGATGGGCAATCTCCTTCTGTAGTAATTTTAGACCCTGCAGAAAACACTGAATTTGCGGTATTATCTCAGGTTGTTGTTCGAGCAAATGTATCAGATAATGAGGTAATTGAGAGTGTGCAAGTAAGTCTTATTTCTGAGAATACCAAAAACAAAGTTCTACCTTCAGTTGGTTTTCACGTAGGACAGAAAAATTACTTGTTAGATTTTGTTTTTCATATTGCTGATAGTTTGATCCCAACTGGACGTTATTACTTCAAGATTGAGGCTTTTGATGGGGAAAATAGATTCAGTTCCTTCCGATATATTAACATTCGGGGAATGAACACTCAAAAGACAGGAGTTTTTGTAACCTGTGACAACGGTTCAACTTCTGATTTGTACTTCGATCAAAACCAATTTACGTTTCAACGTATTCATCAGTTTAGTAAACGTTATCAGGGTTCTGTGTTTAATCGTTTTAACCAACATTTATGGTTTATCCCAAGCAATGGTAATGAAATTGAAATGTTTGATCCAGCCAAAAATAATGTGAGTTTTTCAAAAGTGTTTAATTCTAACTTTCCTGCACCTTTCCTGAGTATTAAAAACGACAATAGAGATGTTCTATTTTCGATTCTTGATCTTGGAGTGAAAGGGTTCAATCAAAATTTGAATGAAAACTATACTTATTTGACGCCTGCCACAAAAAAAGTAGAAAGCATTGGCGTAGGAGGGCAGTTCAATGTGGTGGAAGAGGTAGATCGAAATGGAAGTAATAGGGTACTCAGAGTGTTGAATAAAACCATTGGGACAAGTTTACGGTCTAGAACTATCTTTGACGATGCAGTGGACCTTCAATATATTGATGATGAGAATGTATTGGTGTTTTGTAATACTGCTCAAGGAGGAAAAGCGATGCTTTTTAATTCGATAACTTCTTCAATACAGAATAACCTGTTTACCTGCGATAGCATCCGTGAAGTAGTATTAACTACCATTGGGGATTTTGTAATTAGTACAAAGTCAAGTATTCAAACGTACAGGCCTAGCAGTAATAACTTAGTAAACTATCTAGCCATTAATAATGCTGTATTAGCTTATGATGAATTAAATAATCAAGTATATGTTGGTTTTGGGACCCAGTTAAGCGTGTATAATTACCGACAGATTTCGCCAGTTCAATCTACCTCTTTGCCAAATGATATTGTTGGAATAAACGTGAAGTTTAATCAGTTTTAGGCTTTTCCTTCGTTCACAACGCCCATGCTAGAGAATTTCTTAATTCTGTTAGCAACTCTTTTCTCAGGCTCAATTTCACAAAGCTTTGAAAGTTGCTTTAAGATTTCTTTTTTCACAATATTAAAAGCCTCCTTAGGATGTGCATGTGCACCTCCATTTGGTTCTTTAATTACACCGTCAATAAGCTTGTTCTCCAACATATCCGCCGAAGTTAATTTCAGGGCAGAAGCCGCAACTTCTTTATAGTCCCAACTTCTCCATAAAATGGAAGAGCAACTTTCAGGAGAGATAACGGAATACCATGTGTTTTCCATCATTAAAACTTTATCACCAATTCCAATACCCAAAGCTCCACCTGAGGCCCCTTCACCAATTATGACGCAGATAATTGGAACTTTTAGAGTCGTCATTTCCATTAAATTTCTTGCAATTGCCTCGCCCTGACCTCTTTCTTCAGCCTCAAGTCCTGGAAAAGCTCCTGGAGTATCGATGAAAGAAACTACGGGGATATTAAATTTCTCAGCCAATTTCATTAATCTCAACGCTTTTCTATACCCTTCAGGATTTGCCATCCCAAAATTTCTATATTGTCGCATTTTGGTGTTAATGCCTTTTTGTTGTCCAATAAACATAACTGATTGTCCGTCAACAGTGCCAATTCCGCCTACCATAGCCTTATCGTCTTTAACATTACGGTCTCCATGTAATTCTATGAAATCACCGTTGGTAACGGCATCAATGTAGCTTAAGGTATATGGTCTGTCTGGATGACGGCTAACTTGAACCTTTTGCCAAGGTGTGAGCTTGCTGTAGATTTCCTTTCGAGTTTCTTTTAGTTTCTTTTCAAGAGCTTTAGTCGTTTTTGAAACGTCTACTTTACTCTTTTCTTCCAATTCTTTTGCTTGTTCAAGCTGATCAATAATCTCTTTAATTGGTTCTTCGAAATCTAAAAAATTTGCCATGTTTTATCTTTAAAATAGGGCCTCAAAAGTACAAAATTTGCCTTCACTGTTCCACTTTTTTAATCCCTTCACAGATTAGACTTATTTTTGCTGTATGCGAATGAATTGCAATGCAAAGATCAATTTGGGATTATTTATAACTGAAAAAAGAGTAGATGGATTTCATAATCTTGAAAGTATCTTTTTACCAGTACCTTGGTTTGATGTAATTGAAATTCAAGTGGCTGATAAAACTTTATTCAGCAGCTCAGGTATTGAAATTGACGGTGATCAAAGCAATAATCTGTGCATGAAAGCATATCAGCTTTTAGCAAGGGATTATGTTTTACCTCCGGTTTCTATTCATTTAGAAAAGAATATACCAATCGGTGCCGGCTTGGGCGGTGGTTCTTCAGATGCTGCATTTGTCTTAAAAGGGTTGAGTGAAATGTTTCAGTTGAATTTAAGCGTGGAGCGATTGGAGCAATTAGCTGGTCTTTTGGGCAGTGATTGTCCATTTTTTATTAAAAATAAGGCCGCATTTGTACGCGGAAAAGGGGAGAGGTTAGATTCTAATTTAAAATTAGACTTAGATTGCTATTGCTTGCTGGTAAATCCGGGGATTCACATTAGTACAAAGGAAGCATACAGTTCAATTATTCCCAAACAAGCTAAATTTAATTTAAAGGATATTAATAATTTGGATAAAAGAGATTGGCAGAATTCTATCAAGAATGATTTTGAAACGTCATTATTGCCCAATTATCCAGAGTTAATTGAATTGAAAAATGAACTGACAAAACTTGAGCCTTTTTATGTTGCGATGAGTGGAAGCGGATCAACTTTTTTTGCGCTCTTCAAAGAAGAGCCGAAAGGATACAGTTTCCCCACTTACGCAAGTAAGTGCTTTCAGTTAAGTATATAATTGTGTAGAGGTTTTACCCGGTTACAAAGAATTGCATTTTGTAGCCACTATTTAGTGAAGCCTATTTAAAGTAGTAATGTCCAAGGTGTAGTGATTCATATATCTTACCCTAATTTTCGTATGAATAAGCTAAATTTTAGGAATTTTCTTTATAAATCGTAAGACAACAGCGTAAATAGGCAAGTTGCTGATGAAAATAAAAAGTATAAATTAATTTTTTTGGTATTTGTTAAATGAACTAGAGTAATCTAAATGAATTAGTGAAAAAGTATAATACTTTTAATAGTTTGAAAGAATTCTATGTTGTTTAGCATGAAGTAGATGTGCTATTTTTTAAAGCTAAGGAATAGTGCAATAACTCCTTTGTATTAAGACTTTTATAGTTGTTTGGTAATGAATTATTAAGAACTAAATGAGCAATTTTTTAAAATATACTTAGATAAAGTTTTGGAAGACCAATATATTAACCTACTTTTGCGCTTTAATATTTTAATTTTTTATAATGAGTAAAGGAACAGTAAAATTCTTCAATGAAACTAAAGGTTTTGGTTTTATTAAAGAGAACGAATCAGAAAATGAGCACTTTGTGCATGTTACAGGTCTGTCTCTTATACACATCTGACGCTGCCGACGA
>CAJXRL010000118.1 GCA_913059105.1 uncultured Flavobacteriales bacterium | reverse complement strand
TGCCTGTCTCGTGGGCTCGGAGATGTGTATAAGAGACAGTTTTTATGCCATCCTGACCCATTACTTTGTCGAGGTAGCCGAATAAGTTTGGCTTCTGATTTTCGTTGCTCATTTTGTTTTTTTAGGTCGTTGGTCATGCACCATTTTTTCGAGCATAAACTGTTCATATAGCTCTTGATTAATGGTCTTTACTTTAAAGAATTTCAGGGTTCTGTTTTGAGTTGTCAAATCAAACTTTCCATCGGGTTGTTTAACCCAACCTAAGTTTCGCATGAGAAATATTTGCAAGCGTTTTACTTTTTCTCCTTCAGATCCTAATTGCAAAGGAAATTTGTCGTAAGTAGATGTTATTAAGGAATTTTCTTCGTTTACTTCAACAACTTGTTCATTCGTTTTTGAATCGCTTTCTGTCTGCTTTATGGGTGCAGGTGTTTCTTGCTTTTTAGCTTCTTGCTTAGTTGAGTGACGCATTGCTTTGCTTAAAGAAAAACCGACAACAAAGCCCGAAACGAGTGCTATAAATATCTTGGTGTTTTGTGTCATAACTATGATTTATTGAAAGGGCTAAGTTGTATTTTGAACTGAGCATACTTTGTCTGGCTGACCGTGCTGATCTTTTCAATTCTCAGCAAGGAATCTCTGGTACTGTTCCCGAATTTCCCATCCTCTTTTAATTGCACCCTTGGTGTTCTAATCTTAGTATTCAAGTATTTCTGAAGTACAGTAACCTCCTCACCACATGAACCAAATCGTAATGGAAATCCCGAATATTTGCAAAAGCTGTTGGTGCTTGTTTTTTTAGCTAAAAAGGAGGGAAGCTGACCATCTTTATTGAACCAATAATAAATTCCGTAGGCAATACCAATTGTTGTGACTCCTGATAAAATCAGCCAAATCGGTTTTATATTCGTTTTTGATGTAATCTGCATTTTACTTTAAATCTTTCTTGAATAAGTAAGCCAATCCGCCACCGCCAATGCTTCCTAACCACATGTAACCTAAGATGGCTAACATTCCCTTTTTTCTACTAATTGCAAATGCAGCACCTGCTACAATCCCAATACTGATTAGCCCCTTTTGAGCATTAGTTAGCGAGGGCAGTTCAACGGTTGCAATTGACTTTTTTCCGTCCTCAGCTGTATCATTCTTCTTGAATTGTCCGTCGTTTTTCATGTTTCTCTTTTTTATCCAATCTTCTTTATCACTATGTTTTTTACTCTTGCAAACTCTTCACTACTTAGTTTAGCAGATAGGTGCTTCCATAAGTCTTTATTCATTTTACTTTTATAGGCATGGGAAACCCTCGATACATCGCCAAATGTTTTCAGTCGATGATCTTCAAAAGCTCTATACACTTCTTCTTCCAGGTCATCCCAAAATGAACCCGCATTCCACGCTGACGCAATTTGTTTTGCAATCTCAATCGCTACTTTTTCTGCTATAACAGAACCTGTCTTTGAAGCTTCTTGCCAATAGGTTGGATTGAATGCTTTGTTCAAAACAGCTTCATTGATTTTCTCTGGTTCGGTACTGCTTTCTAAGTCTCCAATAAACTTTCCAAAAGCCTGATCTTTCTTTTCTTTTGATTTCTTTCTCTGGACCCCTACAATTATTCCTGTCAGAGATAGAATGCCAATCAAACCGATGCCGTAAACTAGTTCTCTTTTCATATCTAACTTTTTAATTGTTTTGCAATTGATCCTGCTTTTCCTATCGGCAGAACGTTTATTATATCAGATACTTGAACTTGCTTTGCAATCCTATATAACAAGAAGAGTGTGATGCCTAAACCACCAACTAAAGCCACCGTTGCAACCTTTGGAGTTAAGCCAGTCAGTGTCCCGAAACCATTAATAATATTGTTGCCAATTCCTGAAACACCGGCAATGGCTTTATCAATACCATCTGCAATGCCGATTTTGTTTTTTGCTGCCCACGTATTGAAGGACTTGTCTTTTGTACAAATTGAATTACCGCTTTGGTTGAAAGTATAAAGCCACGCTTCACGAGCATTTGTAGTGCCGTAACTTTTCACTAAAGCTTCATAATAGAGCTTCCATGATTGGCAAGGCGAATCCTTCCCGGGAATTGATATGTTGTCTATTCTATTGCTCATTTTTTTCAAAAATTATTAACGTGGCACTGTCAATCTCAGCCTGATTCCAGCCGATGGAAATGAGGTAATTTTTTAATTTTATTTTAGTTGCTTCTTTTTCAAGTTTTCGCTGGCTAAGTTCATGTCGCTCATAAACTTGTCTGCTCATCCAAAATCCAACTGCTGTACAAATGATCGCTCGCATCATAATTTGACCGCTTGGAAGTGCATCCAATCATAATCCTTTTCCACTCCAAGTGATACCCAACCTTCAGCAGCAAAGCTTTCCAATAAAAATTCATATTCCTTCTTTGCAAACAGGGCTCGTTTATGGTTCCATCGCAATTGATTTAATTCCGGATGCAGGTCAATTGCTGCTCCCCAAGAATGAGTGGATAATTTCTTACCGCCTCTCATTTTTCTATGGTTGAAACAGCCTCCATATAAATCAATTCCCAGTTCTTTTAATCGGTCATAGCCATAATGTTCTAATACGTCTTCTAATACTCCAATAAGGGAAGGAGCTACTTTCTTATGGCAGGTTATCTTTTGAACTTTTACAGATTTATCCCAGGCTAAGCGCAATTCAAATGGAACTTGAACCGTTTTTAAATTACTTGCCGGCTCACCGTAAACGTTTTCAATGTTCTGATATGTTGGGAATCCGTGCGGATTATGACGATTAGACTCTGAATCAGTTTTTCCCAACACTTGATCTTCTGCTCTCCAAGTTGGAGGTAATTTCGAATGCTTTTCCAGGTAGATTAATTGCTCAAAAGCAAATCGAGTTTGTGACCCAATTAATCCGTCAATTTTGCCCGATTCAATTCCTTTAGCTAATGCAGTGAATTGAATCAAAGCAATCAGTTTTTGTAGACTGTTAAACTGCTTATTTATCAGTGGGTTCTTGTAAATGCTTTTTTCGATTAATACCTTGGTTACATCTCCAAGTATTCCATCGTCTTTTGTTTTCATCAATCGCTGGGCATAGCGGATCATTCTATTTAACTCTTCTCTCTTTTCCATCTCTCTCCTGTGTTAAATTATTCTCTAATACTGCCTCATAAATAAGGCTCTAGCTGTGGTATAAAACCATCGTCATTGATTGCTCAGGAGGAACCAACACCTCCCAAAAGGCTCGACCATCCAATATTTCATTCTTTATTTCTGTTACATCGTAAATAGTAGGAATGTGTTGTGGACTGTGGTATTTATGTAATGCAATCAGCCTTTTTTTAAGTTTTCCAGAAGAACTTTTTGTTCCAATCCGAATCAGTGGCATTTGATTTGGCTCTGAATAAAAAACCTTCAAATGGTTTAATAAAATCGGCCGATGTTGGAAGTCTGAAAGGGCTTCTTTATAATTGTCACTGAATACGATTGGTGAAATACTATTACTCTCTTCAACTGATATTTTATTGTTGATGGCATCGGTGATGTAAAAAATGCCTTCCTGTACATTAACAGTCCATTGAATTGGTTTTATGGCGATTGTTAATTCAGAAACGCTTTTTAACTCTTCATCAAGTTCGATGATCTTATTGGGTGCTGTAGTCGATATCATCAGATCATTCCCTTTTCCTAAATGAATTGAATTGGGTTGATTATCAAACGGGACGGATTGTTCAATTGTACCAGCCACAATGTTGATTGTAAGTAGTTTTTTTTCATTTTGAATAATGGCATATAGCTTTTCTCCATCTTTTGAAAATAGCAGACTACCCAGATCAACTAAACTAATTTCAAAGCTTCTGAGTAGAATATTTTCTTCGTTGAAGATTTGAATTTTTTTCGCTTGATTGCTCAACGAAGCCCATGTACCTTTTGCATCATTAACAGCAATTCCATCTTGAACTGAATTCAACTCTAGCGATACAATGGCATAGTCAGCATTAAGATCCAGAATACTTACCGTTGTCAAAAGCAAATGCTGAACATACAACTTATTGGTTTTTGAATTGAATCGCAAAGAAAAAGGACGATTGCTAAGGGCAACGGTTTTGGTCAACTCTAGATTCAAACTGACTACATATAGCAAGTTAGATAGTGAGCCTATAACGTACGCATCGCCTGTAATTGAGTTAATTTCAATGTCAATTGGCGAAGCAGTGGGAATGTTATTATGGTCCAATATTATTTCATTCAACAACTGTCCATTTTTATTAAAAATTTGCAAGGTTGCTGCTAATTGATTGACTACATAAATGGCTTTATTAATGGGGTTGAATTGAATTGCTTGTGGGTATGTATTGGTCGCAAAGAATTTTGCTTTACCAAGGTTTGAGTTACCCTGATTTGCTCCCCAAACGTTAACCCATTGTTCTTCTGGACTTACATTTCTCAATGAAATCTGAGTAGTAGAGAAGGGCTCCAAGTGCTTGGACCAACTTTCATAGCTATTTATAGGATGTACAAAATCTATCATGCTGCCATTTTAGTTGATGTAAACTTTACTATGTCGTTGCTAATGTATTGGTTGATGTAGCGATGGATGTCTTTCAAGCGAGTGACTTTTGCTTCTTTAGCTATGTTGGTTTCTGCTTTCATTGCTAAGGTGCAAGCATAAATAGCTTCAACCTTTGGGAAACCATAATCTAAAAACACACGAAGCGCTGTTAAATCGGCTATTTTTTCTTCTCTTGTTGGCAATTGAAAATGCTTTCTTTCATGCATTAAAATGAACCATCTAATTGGCACACTTAAGGGGAGTAGGTGATACTTACTGGCTTCAATTCTACCGTTTATCCGAGAGGTTCTTGCAGGGGTAATCATTGGCAGGCCTTGTTCATTTTTAATAACCGACATATAGTCAATTATGTATTTCAAGTCAGAACTATCATAAACTCCTACAGGTAAAACCCCGGCATTCTGTGAAAACCAATTGGCAAAAGGTATAAAATCATGAATATCGTGATGCTCCCAAATAGCACGAGGCTCCATGGCTGAAATGTTGAAGGCGCTAACTTTAAAAGTATTTTGACCAATGTTATTCTTATCCCACACATTCAGCATCATAAAGTTAGGTGCTAAAGGAAAGGGTATGTTTATTTCTCTATATCCTGAACCTCCAGAAAAATACTTTCTACCAATAGAAACTTCTCTAGAAATGTAGGTGGTATTTGTATTTTCCGCATCTCGCCCTACTAAAATCAAACTACAAGGCTTATCGACGGTAAAACCGATGGTTAATCGAAATCTTTTTTTATTACAAGGAATAGGAATTCTCATTTTGATACAATTTAAAATTGAAACTTGTCTTTACTGTTGCAGTTTTAAGGCATTTAATTGATTTTGTCGGCTCTTGACAAAAACTATAATTCCACCAACAACAACCAATACGCCAAGCCCTGCTAAACCGATGTATAGGATTCTCCTGTTTTCTCCTTGTTCTACATCAATTCTCTCTTGTTCAGTTTTAACCTTTTCCTCATCCAATTGAGTGATTTCCTGAACTTTTTTATCCTCAAATACAGCCATTTCCTGAAGTAAATCTTGTCTATCAGTGGCTAATTGAACTTCTTTGGCTTCAAAAGCTTTATTCACTTGGGCCTGTACATTTATTTTTGGTTGTGAAGATGATCTATGATTGGGTTTCTTTTTCATTTTTTGAACCATGCCTAAAGCAATCCCTTTGCCAAGAGGATTAAAAACGGTTAGCGGTTTTACCTTCTTGACTGTTCGTTTGATTCTTCCTCTTATTTTCTTAAAAAAGAGATCATATTCCTCATTTTGAAGCTGTCCAATCAACTGTTGTTCTCCTACTATCATATCGTATATCTTATTTTAAATGTTGAACCATTTGTTTTGTAAGCGATTGATTTATACGGTTTGCCAACAAAGGTGTAATTTGTTGCTTCACCTGCTTTTAACGTGATGTTGTTCACCTTACCATTAATGGTTCCTGTATTCTTAAATGAAACTGCAATTGCACCGGCGGGAACATTCCCATCATTGGTAGTTTCAAATTCTATTGGGTTTGCTAAAAGGTCCATTTCTTGTTGTTTTAAACTGCTTTTACCTTAGCTAATTTTGCCGAATTCAGTAAAGTGTTCTTACTTTGTTTTATCATATAAAGTGCAAGTGCAACACCGCCAATCACGACTATTCCTGCAATGACTATTCCGACATATTTAAGCTGGGTACTTGCTTTTGCACCTTGCAATTGTGTCTCAGCTTTTTCAGCCAATTTTTGAGCCGTAACAACCCTCATTTGCTCAGCTTGTGCTTTGAATAATTCTGCCTGAGCTTTTGCATCTGCAATCTTGTTTTGTTTGTTGGTTAGGTTAAGGTTTGCATCTCGTTGCTGAATGTCTAGTTTTTCTTTTTTCTTCTTGTGTTTAGATTTGAATATCCCACCTAGAAATGGATCATACTGTGAATCAGTCTCTCCATAAACTCTTCTTTCCCTATTTACTGTCTCTTGATGGTTCATATTTATACGGTTAAATCATGTGTAGAAAGTGGATCTTGAATAGATGACGCGGAGCCTTTCTTCTTAATTAAAACAACAGCACCAATACCTAACAAGACTACCAAACCACCGATTAAAGCAATCTTGCCAACGCCAATTCCACTTTCTTGTGAAATATCCTGTTCAGTCAGTATTTGCTGCATGGCTGCTGTTTCAGCTCTCATTCTTTCTATTTCTGCTGACTTTTGATCACTCTTCAACTTCTTTTGAGATTTGGATTCCCAAAACCAATTATCATATTCAGAGATGAATCTTTTTGGTGTTCTGTTTTTGCCTGGATGAGACAATCCAAAATTTCCTTTTTCTAAGCCGCTTTTACTTGCCATTGTGTTGCTTTTTTATTTTTTTGAATGAGCATTACAGTCACTATTAAACCAACCAATGCTATAATGGCGATTATTATGCTTGTAGTGGTTCTTTGACTCGAGCCTTTGCTGCCCAACTTAGCAGACTTGTATTGGAACATGCTAGAGAGCGTCATTGCTGAAGCTTTACTTTTTTCTATTTTTTCTTGTTTAGCAGTACTGGCAAATCCAAATATTCCGCCTATAGCTCCCAATGCAGCACCTACAATTCCGCCACCTGCTGCACCTGAAGCAGTGCTTGATCCAATGGTTTTTGCTCCATCTAGTAATTTGCTGCTTCCAGAACCTGATCCGATGTCAGAACCACCTCCGAAAAGAGATCCAATATCCACGAAATTATCATAACCCGATAAGGCCTGTAATTCAGGAATTGCAATCAAAATCAGTTTTTCTAGTTGGTAATTGAATGCTTCATCTTGTTCAGCAACTTTTTCTATGACTGCTGATATTAACTCCCTCTCGGAGTAGTTGTCCTTAATCGTAATTCCAGAGTATTCTAAAAGTAGTTTTACCTTTTCAGGAATGTCAGCAACAGTAACAGCGAGCATTTGTGAAAATGCTTTAGTCATTTCGCGAACTTGACCTGCAGTAAGTCTAACTTTAGTTCTTTGAGTTTCTGTTTTTGGATTATCAACTAAGTGTACCATTTGCTTTATCGGATTTGTGAAATAATTAGTGCAATTCCAAAAACGAATGAACCAATAGCAAGGTCTTTTGAACTGACTGAGAAAACAGTTTTTTCATTGGAAGCGCTATTTTGATTATCTCGTGATTTAGTTGTGATGGTATGAGCATTTTTATCCAGTGAATTGTGGGATTTTAAGTATTCCCACGTTATTTCAACCTCTGATCTCAATTCATCATCACTCGGGAATTTCTCTAAAAGCCTTTTTAGGTCTTTGTAGTGTAAAAGCAATTCCTTTTCTCCCATAACAGTTAATCCTTTTTGAATATTCTGCTTTGCAGTATCTTCAGAAAAAGAAGATTTAGAGGCACAGGAGCAAGCAGTTCCATCAAAAGAGCTCTTACAACCACAACCTGAACCATCAAATGAACTTTTGCAACCACAACCATCATAATTTTGAAATTCAAGTGTA
>CAJXRL010000117.1 GCA_913059105.1 uncultured Flavobacteriales bacterium | reverse complement strand
GATTTCTGCCTGTCTCGTGGGCTCGGAGATGTGTATAAGAGACAGATACAATACCGCCTTCTTCTTAAATGAAGGAAAAGTAGTTTCAAAGCATTACAAACAGTTACTCCCTACCTATGACGTATTTGACGAATACCGTTATTTTGAGCCAGCAGGGAAGGTACAATGCATCGATTATTTAGGAGAAAAAATTGCCCTTACCATTTGTGAAGACCTTTGGAACATTGAAGGAAAAGAACTCTACCCTGAATCGCCAATGGAGCAATTGATTATGGAGAAACCCGATTTAATGATCAACATTGCTGCGTCTCCTTTTGCCCTTAAACAAACCGAGAACCGCGCTGAAGTATTAAAATGGAATACCAAAAAATACAACCTCCCTGTTCTCTATGTAAACCATGTTGGTGCGCAAACTGAATTAATTTTTGATGGTGGTTCTTGCGTTTATAATCAAGATGGAGAAGTAATAGAACAGCTTCCATTTTTTGAAGAATATTTTTCAATTTTCGACACTAAGAATTTAACTCAACAAAAAGGGGCCAAAGTCCCTTCGAAATATGAAAAAATTGAAGCAGCTCTTGTTTTAGGAATCAAGGATTACTTTAAAAAACTAAACTTTAAAACAGCTACCTTAGGCTTAAGTGGCGGAATTGATTCTGCCTTAACGCTTGCACTGGCTGTAAAAGCTTTGGGGAAAGAAAATGTATTTCCCATTTTAATGCCTTCTCAATTTTCTTCAGATCACAGTATTTCTGACTCTTTAGAATTGTGCAAGAATTTGGGTTGTGATTACCATATCATTAAGATTGAAAAAATTTACGAGTCTTTTGATGGCCAACTCGCTGACTTATTCAAAGGCACCGAATTTGGAATTGCTGAAGAAAACATTCAATCTAGAATTAGAGGAACGTTATTAATGGCGCAAACCAACAAATTTGGATCAATTTTACTCAACACTTCTAACAAAAGTGAATTGGCGGTGGGTTATGGAACTTTGTATGGTGACATGGCAGGAGGACTTTCAGTTATTGGCGACTTGTACAAAACCGAAGTGTTTGATTTGTGTCGATTCATGAACCGAAACGCTGAAGTTATTCCTAACAACATCATTACCAAACCACCTTCTGCAGAATTAAGACCAGACCAGTTTGATTCGGATTCTTTGCCAGATTATGATATTTTAGATACTATTCTTTTTGAATACATTGAAAACAGACAAAGCCCTGCAGATTTGATTGAACAAGGATATGATGAGGCTCTGGTGAAACGCATTTTAAGAATGGTAAACATGAATGAATACAAGCGCCATCAAACACCTCCAATTCTTAGAATCTCTTCTAAAGCATTTGGCATGGGCCGCAGAATGCCAATTGTAGGCAAGTATTTGAGCTAAGCCCAAACTTTTGTTCCTTCCGAACAATTTTTACAAATATCAATATTCTCGCGGCCTTTAAAAAGTTGCTTTCTAAAGTTATTGTAGCTTTCGCTGAACCAAATTTTCTTAAAATCATCGTTCGCTAATTCGCCTAAACGGTGATTGGCATCTTTGTCGAAACAGCAAGGAATTACTTTCCCGTCCCAAGTAATTACACAAGAATGCCACAATTTCCAACAATTGTTTTCTAAGGAATTTTTAATTTGATACTTGCCGTTTCTCAGCTTTTTATAGCGCGAGTATTTATCGTTTTCAGGAATTAAGTCATTCCCATTTTCGTATTCATAAACTTGAGCGGTTTTTAACTTCACCTCATCCACTCCGTATTCCTTTGCTAATTCATACACCTCATCAATTTGGTGTTCGTTTGGTTTAACCACCAAAAACTGAAAAATAACATGTGGTGTTTTAGAATTTAGTTGCTTTTTGGCTGCTATAATATTTTTTGTGCCTTCCAACACTTTTGATAAGGTCCCTCCAATTCGGTAATTCTCATAGGTTTCTTGTGTGGTTCCATCAACAGAAATAATTAAACGATCTAACCCCGATTCAACCGTTTTTTTCGCATTTTCTGGTGTCAAAAAATGAGCGTTCGTAGAAGTAGTTGTGTACATTTTTTTGGCGGAGGCATACTTCACCATGTCCAAAAACTTGGGATTAATGTACGGTTCGCCTTGAAAATAAAAAGTCAAATAAAACGTCTCTCGCCAAACTTGATCAATGACCTTTTTGTAAAAATCTTCCTTCAAGTTTCCTGTTGGTCTGGTAAACTGTTTTAAGCCGCTTGGGCACTCTGGACAACCTAAATTGCAGGCCGTGGTTGGCTCAATTGCAATTGCCATGGGAAAACCTTTTTGAATTGGTTTACCACTCCACTTCGATTGATAATAACTCCCGTAAACTTTTAATGCATTTGTTAGCCTTCGGAATGAAGCCTTTTTAAGCATTTGAATACTATCGTTCACATAAATTTTCACGTCACAAAAGTAACTGTTAAAGCTTTACCATACGGCGCTCAATAAATGACTTTGCTCCCCGTTTAAAAAATAAATATCCTTTTTAAAACCTGAGGTATTATTTTTGATGCACAAGTCTCATGCTAACTATGAAAAATTGCTTTCTACTACTGCTTTCATTCCTTTCTTTTATTGCTCCTGCCCAAGTAAACATAAAAGGGCAGGTAATTGATGGCGATACAAAAGAAGGAATTGCTTTTGCCACCATTTTATTTCAAGATAGCAAAACCGGTATTGCTACTGACATTGATGGGTTTTACGAATTCAGTACAAACTTTAAAGCAAAAAAACTGCATTTTAGCTCAATTGGTTACAAAAGCAAATACCTGAGCATTGAACAGTTGCAAGCAAAAAACTACTTGGTTCGCTTAAAAA
Source organism: uncultured Flavobacteriales bacterium (assembly GCA_913059105.1). Classification (GTDB taxonomy): domain Bacteria; phylum Bacteroidota; class Bacteroidia; order Flavobacteriales_E; family Vicingaceae; genus NORP294. Next base: position 5,207 of record CAJXRL010000117.1, on the reverse strand, counting down.
AGAGCGACTACAAAATTGACGAGGTTGAAATTTTACCAGGAGAAAATCCGGCACATCGAATAATTAAAGCAGCCATTGAAAACCGAAAACTGAACAATCCAGAATTGTCAAGCCCCTTTTTTTATGAGTCGTATAACAAGATGGTTTTCACCTCGCCCATGGACTCCAACTCTACTAGCGCATTAGACTCCATTACCATTCGAAGTATTCAAAAAGAAAAGATGGACAGCTTCCCTAAAAGCAAAGTAGGTTTCATAATGGAATCTATTTCTGAGCGAAATCACTACCCCCCAAATAAAACACTTGAAGTGGTTACCGAGTCGAGAATGGCTGGCTTACAGACCCCATTTTTTAGCTTGTTAGCAACTCAGTTGCAGTCTTTCTCTTTGTACCAAGATTACATTATGGTGTATGGAATTAATTACTTAAGTCCAATTAGTAAAGGCAGTACCTCGAAATACTTGTTTGTTTTAGAAGACACACTTTTTCATGAAAAAGACACCAGTTTCATCATTTCTTTTCGACCCCGTAAAAACAAGAATTTTAAAGCTATGCAAGGCGTGCTTTCCATACACACCAATGGGTATGCAGTTGAAAATTTTGTCGCGCAACAACACGATTCAACTGGCTTTCCAGTAAAAGTGCAACAGCGCTACGAATTGATAGAAAACAAACAGTGGTTCCCAACTCAACTTCATTTAGATATTATATTTAATTCTGCTAATGGAAGCTCTTTTAGCGTCGTTGGACGAGGAAAATCTTATTTGCGAAACATTAGTCTTACGCCTAAAATTGACGGAAAAGAGATTGGCAATTTGGCGTTAAAAATGGATCCCTCAATAGTTGCAAAAAGTGAAGAACAATGGAAAGGGTTTCGAGAAATTCCCCTCAGTAAAAAGGAATTACTAACCTATTCCTTTATTGACAGCATAGGAGAAAAAGAAAATTTTGACCGAATGATTTTCTTTACCAAAGGACTATTAAGAGGGTATGTCCCTGTGGGGAAATTCAACCTCTTGCTAGACAAATTTTTAAAGTTTAACCAATATGAGAATGTTCGATTAGGCGCTGGAATTGAAACTAGCGAGAGCTTATTTGGCCCAATTCGAGTGGCAGCCTATGGCGGCTATGGGTTGAAAGACAAAGCTTGGAAATATGGTTCGCACATCCGTTGGGTTCCAAAATCTGAAAGGCAATTTGAAACTAAAATTTCTTATTCAAACGACGTGTTAAGTATTGGTAGACCCAATTTCTATAAGCCTAGCGGAGTGCTTTTTTCGGGCGGAGAATTTCAAAATTTTATTAATGACCAATTCGACAGTCAAGAAAAGTGGGAGGCGAATATTTCTTTTAGAGCGCTTAGAGATTTCCACTTTACCTTTTTTGGAAGCCACGAAGAACGAAATATAAATTCCGATTATAAATATTCAATCTCAAACAACGAGGTAATTAATGCATTTACAAGTTCTGAAGTAGGCGTTAATTTTCGTTTTTCATTCAACGAAAAGTTCGGAGAATTTTTGGGCGTATCGGTACCCTTGGAAACAAAGAGCCCGGTCGTTCATTTCAAATATACTAGAGGTGTGGCTAGCATTTTAAATGCTGATTTCGATTATGACAAGTTTGATTTTAGCTTTTCTAAGAAATTTACAGTAAGGAATTTGGGAATTACTTCGGTACAAGCTGACTTTGGCTATGTGAGCAATTCTTTGCCTTTAACGGCCTTATATGGATTAAAAGGAATTTACGATAAAGACGTAAGAGTGGCATCTAGCAATAGTTTTGAAACTATGGCGCCCAATGAATTTTTTGCTGATCGGCAAATGAGCATTTTCTTTCGCCATAATTTTGGGAGTTTATTGTTCAAAAAACCCAATTTTAAACCAGAATTATTGCTTGTTAGTTCTTTTGGCCTTGGCAGCTTAAAGGATAGAGATAGACATCAAAATTTTGATTTCAAAGTGCCAAAGAAGGGCTTTTTCGAATCGGGAATTCAACTGAATAACTTATACCGCTTCAAATATGTGTACGAAGGCATGTATATTGGGGTAGGTGCAGGGACTTATTACCGATACGGGGTATATGCAAACCCAGAATTTAAGGACAATATTGCGGTAAAACTGACCGCAACTTTTTCAATGTAAGAAAATAAACTCCCATTATCTATGCTAAAGTTTCCAACTAGTATGCAATAATTCATAAGTTAATTTTTCCTTTTTTCGAATCATTGTTAATTGTCATATCTTAGACATGTTATAGTTAACCGAAATTTTACCTTTGCATTACCAAACGTACCTATGAAACACATTGCCATAATTGGAAATGGAATTTCAGGTGTAACCGCAGCTCGGCACATCCGAAAACTTTCTGACCATAGAATCACTATAATATCTGCCGAAACGGAGCACTTTTTCTCAAGAACCGCATTGATGTACGTATACATGGGACACATGAAGCAGGAGCATGTAAAACCTTATGAAGATCATTTTTGGAGCAAAAACAGAATCGATTTAAAGTTTGGTTATGTTTCGAAAGTGGATGCCAAAAACAAGAAGTTACTATTTGACAACCAAGAAGTAATGGAGTTCGATGATTTAATTATTGCTTGTGGATCCAAACCCAATAAGTTTGGCTGGAAAGGTCAAGATTTAGACGGTGTGCAAGGTTTATACTCGTGGCAAGACCTCGAATTGATGGAAAAAAACTCTATTAATTGTGAACGGGCTGTTATTGTTGGTGGAGGATTGATTGGAGTTGAAATGGCAGAAATGTTTCTCTCTAGAGGTATTAAGGTCACTTTTTTAGTTCGCGAGAAACGTTTTTGGGGGAGTGTACTTCCAAAAGAAGAAGGCGAATTAATTTCAAGACACATTAAGTCACATCATGTAGATTTACGTTTTGAAACAGAATTAGATGAGATTATCCCCGACGAAAATGGCAGAGTAAAGGCCATACGAACAAAAAGTGGAGAAGAAATTATTTGTCAATTTGTAGGATTAACCGCAGGAGTTGGTCCAAATACTTCCTTTTTAAAAGACGGATCAATTGACTTAAACAGAGGCGTTTTAGTGAATGAATTTTTAGAAACCAACATTCCAAACGTCTACTCCATTGGCGATTGTGCTGAATTCCATACACACCCCACAGGAAGAAGAAACATGGAGCAAGTGTGGTACACCGGAAAAATGATGGGCGAAACTGTTGCACAAACCATTTGCGGCAATAAATTGGCCTACAAGCCTGGAATTTGGTTCAACTCCGCCAAATTTTTCGATATAGAGTATCAAACCTATGGCTGGGTTTGGGCGGAACCAAAAGAAAATGAAGCAATTTTATACTGGGAGCATTCGGATGGCAAGAAGTGTTTAAAACTCGTTTATGATGCAACAAACGGAGCATTTTTAGCCGCCAATGTATTTGGAATTCGACTTCGGCATAAGGTTTTAGATTATTGGATCGCCAATAAAACTGCAATTGAAGAGGTAATTAAAAATTTAGAAGACGCCAACTTTGATCCAGAGTTCTACGAAAATAGCTTTCCAGAAATCAAGAGTCAATTTCAATCTCAAATACCTCAAACCATTTAATTATGACTAAGATAGACAAGGACATAGCGATGGTTTCGGGACCGCCGAAAGACATTAACCTTACCCAAAAAATTGCAACTTTTATTGGTGTTGTTGGTCTACTAATTTTAGTTTTGGCTGGCTTTAACGTCAACTTTCCAAATAAAGGATTGTGGCTAGCCATTGCTCTTTCTTCAATTGCTGGAGGAATTATTCTCTTCTCGAAAGGAGCCTATGGTGACAAACAAGAAGGAGTTAAAAACGATGGCGTTTGGTTTAAAGAAATAAGCAGTAGAGGGTTTATCGCCTGGGTTGCTGGAATTGCAATGACTAGTTTTTATGTAATCCTCTATTTCTTTGAAGGCTTACTTGGAGCAAATCCCGGGGCAGCAAACACAGGTGTTATTTCGCTTTTTGATCCACTTAGTAGAATGTTAAGTGGAAATGATGCAAGCCAATGGTTTGTTTATGGAACACTTTATACCGTTGCAATTATAGCATTTGGGATTAAATTTATGTGGAAATACCGCAATAATAAGTACGAGCGTTTAAGAACTTTTTCTGTCATGTTTTTTCAAACCGGGTTTGCCTTTATCATTCCGGAATTGATGGCTCGTCTAAATTCAGACACATTCAAGTTACCTTATACCGATGCAAAAAGTATTTGGCCCCTGAACTACGGGAACTTTGACCAATATAGGGTAGATGAATACATTAATGCCGGAAATGTTGGGTTATTTCTATTAATCTTTGGCGTTGCATCTATATTAATTGTTACCCCGATTATGACTTATAAATTTGGGAAACGATGGTACTGTTCTTGGGTTTGTGGCTGCGGAGGATTAGCTGAGACTGCAGGAGACCCTTTTCGTCAATTATCAGATAAAAGCACCTCGGCCTGGAAGATAGAACGTTGGGTAATTCATTCAGTTGTTGTTTTTTCTGTAGTTATGACAACTGCAGTTGTTTCAACTTATTTAGGATACGATTCTGAAAAATACTGGTTAACTAAAGACACTTTCTTATTTAGTGTTGTAGCTATTTTAACCTTAGTAATTGGGTTATTATTCGCCTTTAGAAGAGATGAATTAATGAAAGATGCTAAAATTGGTGCCATCGGTTATTTCGCTATTATTCTAGCTATGATTGGAATTCATTATTCTTCTGGAAACAATATATTTATGATTGAAACTGGAGATATAAGACAATCATACGGATTCTTAATCGGAGCTGTTTTTAGCGGAGTTATTGGAACTGGCTTCTACCCCATTTTTGGAAATAGAGTTTGGTGCCGATTTGGCTGTCCAATGGCGGCCATAATGGGAATGCAACAGCGTTTCTTCTCCAAGTTTAGAATTACAACCAACGGCGGGCAATGTATTTCTTGCGGGAACTGCTCTACCTATTGCGAAATGGGAATTGACGTAAAGGCTTACGCTCAAAAAGGACAAAACATTGTAAGATCATCATGCGTAGGCTGTGGAGTTTGTTCTGCGGTTTGCCCTAGAGGAGTATTAAAATTGGAAAACGGAGAAGATGCTGGAGATAGCAGATATGACTCTGACCCTATTACCTTCGGAAACGACGGTGTTAAATCTGTCTCTTATACACATCTCCGAGCCCACGAGACAGGCAGAAATC
>CAJXRL010000116.1 GCA_913059105.1 uncultured Flavobacteriales bacterium | reverse complement strand
GAGATTTCTGCCTGTCTCGTGGGCTCGGAGATGTGTATAAGAGACAGAGTGGAAGCCATGCAAAACTTCCTGTTACCGCCAAGTAGGCTCCAATAGGTGCGAGTGAAAGGCCAACTCCCAAAACCAAATGACATAATGCTGTAAATCGTTTAGTTAAACTATAGCCTAGTACAACGATTAATGCAACCGGAGACAAGTAAAAACAAAGCTTGTTGATGAAAAAAGTAGTGGAAATAAATAAAATTGAATTTATGATCACAAAAATCAGCGCAGACTTTGGTTTTATACTGCCATTTGGAATCTCTCTAACGGCAGCTGTTCTTTCGTTTGCCTTATCTATATCGCGATCAATGTATCGATTGAAAGCCATAGCGGCACTTCTTGCAAAAATCATAGACAGGATAACCTTTAAAAGTAAAATTGCATCAAAACTATAGGTTGAATACTCAATAGCTAAGAAGTACCCAATCAATGCAAAAGGCAATGCAAATATAGTATGACTGAATTTTATTAGTGAAAGGTAGTTGGAGAATTTCAAATCTTTGAATTACAAATTATACATTGTGAAATTACGAATGACGAATGAAATGTTTACTAAACAAAAATGTCGAATAAGCTTCCTCATTCGACATTTGTAATTCTAATATTCGTAATTCAATTAAAGATGGATTACTTCACCGTAAGCTTCGGCAGTAGCTTCCATCACCGCCTCGCTCATAGTAGGGTGAGGGTGAACTGATTTTAACATTTCGTGACCTGTTGTTTCTAATTTTCTAGCAACAACAATTTCTGCAATCATTTCAGTTACGTTCGCTCCAATCATGTGTGCTCCTAAAAGTTCACCGTATTTTGCGTCGTATATCATTTTAACGAAACCATCTTTATGGCCTGCAGCACTTGCTTTTCCTGATGCTGAAAAAGGGAATTTACCTACTTTCAATTCATATCCAGCTTCTTTTGCTGCTTTTTCAGTCATACCAACAGATGCAATTTCAGGTGAACAATAAGTACATCCTGGTATGTTTCCATAATCCAATGGTTGAACTTGTTCTCCTTTAATTTTTTCAACGCAAATGATTCCTTCTGCAGAAGCAACGTGTGCTAAAGCTTGACCAGGAACGCAATCACCAATAGCAAAATATCCATCAATGTTGGTTTTGTAATAATCATTTACCATGATTTTGCCTTTATCAGTTGCAATACCAACATCTTCCAATCCAATATTTTCAATATTTGCAACTACGCCAACTGCAGATAGAACAACATCAGCTTCAATAATTTCTTCGCCTTTTTTGGTCTTAACAGTCACTTTACAACCAGCTCCTGAAGTATCTACTTTAGTTACTTCAGATTCTAATTTGATTTTGATTCCATTTTTCTTAAAGGTACGCGCCAATTGTTTTGAAATGTCTTCATCTTCAACAGGTACAACGTTTGAAGCGTACTCTACAATTGTAACTTCAACACCCATTGCGTTGTAGAAGTAGGCAAATTCAACTCCAATAGCCCCAGAACCGACTACAACCATTTTCTTTGGCATTTTGTCAAGCGTCATTGCTTCTCGGTAACCAATAATTTTTTTCCCGTCTTGTGGTAAGTTTGGCAAAACTCTTGATCTACCTCCAGTTGCAATAATTATGTTTTTACCATTAACCGTTTTTGTAGAACCATCTTCCATTTTAACCTCCACCTTTTTTCCAGGTTTCAAAGTTCCGGTTCCCATAATAACTTCAATCTTGTTCTTTTTCATCAAGAATTGAACGCCATTACTCATTCCGTTGGCTACATTTCTACTTCTTTTAATTACATCAGTAAAATTCGCTTTACTATCTTTTACTTCAATTCCGTAATCTGCAGCATGTTGAATGTATTCAAATACATTAGCACTTTTCAATAAAGCTTTGGTTGGAATACAACCCCAGTTTAAACAAACGCCTCCTAATGATTCTTTTTCAATTACAGCAGTTTTAAATCCTAACTGTGCAGCACGAATGGCAGTTACATAACCACCAGGACCACTTCCTAATACAACTACATCAAAATCCATATCTCTTTATTTAATTGAATACATTTTTAGAGCCGCGAAGATAGTAAAAAGCTTAAAAAAACGATTGTATAATTTGATTAGTGTGTTAAGATTCTTCAGTTTTTTAAATGCCCAAAAAAATATTCTCTAGAAATGGTTGTAAATAGCTAGAATACAACTACTAATATATAGTTCTATGAATCATTGACTAAATTTAAAATAGCTTTAAATGTTAATGAATAAAATTAAAAATTGCTCTACTTTTGCGCATTCTTAAGAGAGATTTTAAAAGCTAAATAATATAAGGTATTAATCTGATTATAATATGAGTAAGTCAAATAGTGAATTGCTTTTAGAGCGAAGAAAAAACGCGGTTGCTAATGGTGTAGGAGTATTTAACACAGCAACTGTTCAATCGGCTAAAGGAGCAACAATTATAGATGTTGATGGCAGAGAGCTAATTGATTTTACAGGAGGAATAGGTGTAATTAATGCTGGTCATTGCCCGCAACCTGTTGTAGATGCAATAATTGATCAAGCACAAAAGTACATTCATACAAGTTTTAACGTGGTAACATATGAACCATATATCGCTCTATGTGAAAAACTTAATGATTTGTTCCCACATGGGGGAAAATCAAAAACCATGTTGGTTAGTACGGGTGCGGAAGCTGTAGAGAATGCAATTAAAATTGCAAAACAAGCTACAGGTCGAAATGCTGTAATTTGTTATTCAGGCGCTTTCCATGGCAGAACAATGATGGCAATGACTTTGACTTCTAGAACTTCGTACAGTGCCGGTTGTGGTCCTTATGCACCGGAAGTGTATCGAATAGATTATCCTAATTTTTATAAAAAGGGACAAGGAAAATCGGAAGAAGAGTTTGTTGAACAGGAGTTAAATCGACTGGAAAAATTCTTCAAGACTAATGTAAGGCATGAAGAAGTTGCAGCTATCATAATCGAATTGGTTCAAGGAGAAGGGGGTTTCACAGTTGCTCCAAAAGGCTATGTTAATGGATTAAGGAAAATCTGTGATGCCTATGGTATTAAATTAATTTTTGATGAAGTACAAACTGGTTTTGGTAGAACTGCTGCTTGGGGTGCTTTAGAGCATTACGATGTGGAACCAGATATTTCTACTTGGGCAAAATCGATGGGTTCAGGAATGCCAATTGGGGCAATTGTTGGTAAAGAAGAAATAATGGATGCTGCTGCTCCGGGAACGATAGGCGGGACGTATATTGGCAATCCTGTAGCTTGTGCAGCTTCTTTAGCGACCATCAAATACATGGAAGATATAAAGTTAAATGAAAAGGCGCAACATGTTGGTGATGTTATCAGGTCTCGTTTTACTGCAATGAAAGCAAAACATGCTGAAATTGGTGAAGTAAGAGGCTTGGGTGCAATGATTGCAATGGAATTTGTAAAAGATAATGATCCTCAGCAACCGGATTACGAATTATGTTCAAAGTTGATTAAAGCTTGCGCGAAAAGAGATTTGATTGTCATTGCAGCGGGTGTTCACAAAAGCGTACTTCGAATTTTATCTCCTTTAGTAATTTCAGACAATATTTTAAATAAAGGATTAGATATTATCGAAGAAGAGTTAGATCGAATAATGAGTTAAGAATTACGAATCTAGTAATTACGAATGCATTACTTTAAGCATTGTATGAAACGAGAATTTGTATTATAAGTTAGTGAAATAATAGTAATCAAAAGAGAAGAATGCGGTATTCGTAATTCGTAATTTTTTGATTTATAATTGAAAAAATATGAAACCATTCTCAATAGGAGGCATCCAAATGCATGTTTCTGCTAATCACAGAAATATTCCGCTGATGAAGCACAAGATTGATGTTATGTGTTCTGTATATCCATGGGTTCAAATGGTTGTTTTAAGTGAGTTGTGCGCTTACGGACCTCTAACGTATTACGCTCAAGAATACCCTAATAACGACGAGAAGGAATTTCAAGCGATTGCCAAGAAATATGGAATTTGGTTAATTCCTGGCAGTATGTTTTATAAGAAAGATGGTAAAATATTTAATACCGCTGTTGTTATCAATCCGCAAGGAGAGGTAGTTGGTAGATACGATAAGATGTTCCCTTTTTACCCTTATGAAGTGGGTGTTACAGGTGGAGATTCATTCTTGATGTGGGATGTACCAGAGGTAGGAAAATTTGGTATTTCAATTTGTTACGACATGTGGTTTCCAGAAACTTCAAGAACCATGGCTGTACAAGGGGTAGAAGTGATTATTCATCCAACATTAACAGGTACTATTGATAGAGATGTAGAGTTGGCTTTGGCACAATCTACAGCAGCAACAAATCAATGTTACATGTTTGATATTAATGGGTTAGGCGAGGGAGGAACAGGTCGATCAATTGTTTGTGGACCAGATGGAAGAGTGTTATACCAGGCTAGTACAGGACCAGAATTAATTCCTATTGAAATTGATTTGGAACGAGTGAAACGAAGTAGAGAAGAAGGATTATTGCGATTAGGCCAGCCATTGAAGAGCTTTAGAGATAGGAGAGTGCACTTCGATATTTATGATAAAGACAAAAAATTCCCTGCAATGGAAAAGTTAGGGTCATTAACTAAGCCGATTAGGATGAAGCAAATAGAGCAGGCTCTAAAAAGCGAGCATCCAAATGATTATTCAATAGATACATCTAAGGATAATTCGTTGTAATATTATTCGTACTTTGAACGTCTAATTATTGATAATGAAGACACCAAGTAAACGACCAAAAATCAATAACCCAAAAATTGAAGACAATTATATAAGCTGGTTTGAAATACCCGTATTAAATTTTGAAAGAGCTGTTGATTTTTATAACAGTATCTATCAATTTAAAATGGAAACAAACGAGATGAATGGTTATTCCATGGCTTTTTTTCCTGCAGTTTCAGGCATAAGCGGTGCAATTATTTGTGGAGAAGGTTCGGAGCCTAGCGATAAAGGAACATTACTTTATTTAAATGGCGGAGGGGATCTAAATCATGTGCTAAACAGAGTTGAATCTTCCGGTGGTAGAGTATTACTCGCTAAACAGCAAATTAATAAGGACAATGGGTTTTTTGCTTTATTTATTGATAGTGAAGGAAATAAAATGGCATTGCATTCAAAAAAATAAGACTTAGATAATTGGCTACATTCAAAAAGAAGTACAAAGCGAAGGATTACTTTAACATTGCACAATACCGCAGTGATTCTTGGAACAACCTTAAACTAGCTGCAAATCATTATTCAAAAAATAATTTCGAATTATTTGAATCAGATGAATTTAAAACTCGAGTCGAACAATCTTTTACGGCTCTTTTAACCATAGAAAAATACTTTGCTTACCCAGGTTTGCAATATGTAGAGGACCTTGAAGAAATGCACCGGAATGGACAGTACTCTGCATTTACCAATTCATTATCGGAGGTTGTTCGGTCATTAATTTCAGAGAGCTATCGCTCCAATAGAAGTGCAACTGAATCTGAAGAGAAGCGCAAAAAAATGTTGGATGATGAAAAAACATTCAAACCAAGAAAGCAAAATTACTTTGAAGTTATTCTTGTTGATGATTTAACGAAGGAAGAGAAGTCAGTTATTATAGAAAAATTTCAGCGTTTAAAGGATAAAAATGAGCAATTTACCTATGATGTAATTATTCTATCCAATGTTGAAGATGCATTAATTGCTTTACTATTTAACCCCAATATTCAATCTGTATTAGTTCGTTCAGGCCTTAGTCTTCATTCTACAGATGACCTGACTTCAATACATTCATTTATTTCCGGTTTAGATAATATCAAAATTGATGAATCAAACAATTTAGATTATGGCTTGAGCTTAGGAAAAATTATTAAAGTTTTACGTCCCCAAATTGATCAGTTTTATATATCAGACATTGCTGTTTCTCAGTTAAATGACAGTACGTTAGACTGTTTTAAAAGGGTGTTCTATCGAACAGAAGATTTACAAGAAATTCATTTATGTATTCTTCAATCTATAAAAGATCGATTTGAAACGCCTTTCTTTTCTGCTTTAATGGATTATAGTAGAAAACCTACGGGAGTCTTTCATGCAATGCCTATTTCTAGGGGAAACTCAATTTTTAGATCGCAGTGGTTACAAGACTTTGGGGAGTTTTACGGAAAGAATATATTCTTGGCAGAAACTTCTGCAACAACAGGAGGTTTAGATTCTCTTTTACAACCGACTGGACCACTTAAAAAAGCACAAGAGCTTGCCTCTAAAGCTTATGGTTCATTAAGTACATTTTTTGTAACAAATGGTACGTCAACAGCTAATAAGATAGTACTTCAAGCGTTAGTTCAACCTGAAGATTTAGTGCTTATTGACAGGGATTGTCATAAGTCACATCATTATGGAATGGTTCTTTCAGGTGCTTTACCGGTTTACTTAGATTCTTACCCTGTTTCTAAATATAGCATGTACGGTGCTGTTCCGTTAGAGGAAATAAAACACAAGCTATTAGCACTGAGAGAGGCTGGAAGGATGGATAGCGTTAAGATGTTATTGTTAACCAATTGCACCTTTGACGGCATCGTTTACAATGTACAAAAGGTAATGCACGAGATTTTGGCAATTAAGCCAGATATGATTTTCCTTTGGGATGAAGCTTGGTTTGCATTTGCAGGATTTACACCTGTTTATAAGCAACGAACGGCTATGTATTCTGCACGGAGACTGCAAAAAAAATACAATAGCGATTCATATCGAAAGAAGTTTGAAGAGAATAAATTAAAGGAAAATCCTAAAGCTATGCCAGATCCAGATTTGGTTAAGATTAGGGTATATGCAACACAATCAACTCATAAAACTTTGAGTTCTTTAAGACAAGGTTCAATGATTCACATTTACGATGAGTTGTTCAGAAGAAAAGTAGAAGATTCTTTCCACGAAGCATACAAAACACATACTTCAACATCGCCTTCTTATCAAATATTAGCTTCATTAGATGCTGGAAGAAGGCAAGTGATGTTTGAAGGTTATGAAATGGTAGAGAAGAGCATTGAAATGGCAATGGTCTTGCGTTCTAAAATTGTGACTCATCCAAGGCTTAAGAAATACTTTGATGTTTTAACCGTGGAGAACAACATTCCAAAGGAATTTAGGAAATCGGGAATTACAGAATATTTTAACCCTGAAGAAGGTTGGGTAAGTATGGAGGAAGCGTGGTCGGACGATGAATTTGTGTTAGATCCTACAAAAATCAATTTATACATTGGTAAGACTGGAGTAGATGGCGATACGTTTAAGAATGATTACTTAATGGACCAGTTTGGTATTCAGATTAACAAAACATCTAGGAATACTGTTCTTTTCATGACAAATATTGGTACTACTAGAAGTTCTGTAGCATATTTAATCAGTGTATTGTTGAAAATTACTGATCAATTAGACGAGCAAAGAGAATCGATGAGTTCGGCAGAACTTGAAATAGTCGAACGAAACATAAAGTCGCTGACCGAGGAGCCACCACCTTTGCCGGATTTTAGTCACTTTCACAGCTCGTTTCAGGCTGTTCCAGGAGTACCCGGCGGAAATATAAGAGAAGCCTACTTTTTGGCGTACGATGAAAATAAATGTGAATTTATAAGAAGGGAAGATTGCAAAGAAGCAATGGAATCTGGAAAAGAAATTGTGTCTGCTTCATTTGTTATACCATATCCTCCTGGTTTTCCAATCTTAGTTCCAGGACAGGTATTAAGTCATGAAATACTGGAATTTTTTATAAATCTTGATGTTACAGAAATTCATGGTTACCGTGATGAATTGGGCATAAGAATATTTACTGACGCTGCATTAAATCGAAAGAAAACTGCGACCGCAATGATGGGAGCTAGCTCATTAGGAGCAAAACCAAATAAATAAGCCAACTAACTGTTAATACTATGTCTGCAAAAACAACAAAAGCAATTAAGAAAGCCAAACCTGAAAAAGAAGTATTAAAAGGGATACCTGAAATTAGAAGATTCTTTTACAGAAACGAGAAACCAGTTTATTTTATCAGTGCCACCAACTTCAACTTATTGGGTGCTGATGAGTGGGTTCGGAAATTCAAATTTATCTGTTATATCTGTCTCTTATACACATCTCCGAGCCCACGAGACAGGCAGAAATCTC
>CAJXRL010000115.1 GCA_913059105.1 uncultured Flavobacteriales bacterium | reverse complement strand
TCTACACAGAGTAGATCGTCGGCAGCGTCAGATGTGTATAAGAGACAGTAGCAGAATTGAGCAAACAACATGGAATGGAAATGTTTCAAAAAGGAGATAAAGCACATTTAGAGGCCATGAACAAAATGCAAGAAATGATGCAAAAGCCAAATGCCATGCAAGAATGGTTTGAGGCAAAACGAGAAGAATTTGAGGCGTTATAGGATAAACGAGCAAATTTCTACACATAAAAAACCCTTTTGCTTTGCGCACTAACGCAAATTACAAAAGGGCTTCTTTCATATAAATAATCTACCCTTTACTTCGCAATGTTTACCGATCGTTTCTCCCTAATCACGGTAACCTTTACCTGACCGGGATAGGTCATGTCTGACTGAATTTTAGTTGCTATATCGAATGAAATTTTATCTGCTTCCATATCACTAATCTTTTCAGACTCTACAATTACCCTCAATTCTCTTCCCGCTTGAATTGCATACGCTTTCTCAACGCCATTGTGAGACATTCCAAGGGTTTCTAGTTCCTTAATTCTAGTAATATAAGATTCTACTATCTCTCTACGAGCTCCTGGTCTTGCACCTGAAACGGCATCACAAACCTGAACAATTGGAGAAATTATAGAAGTCATTTCGATTTCGTCGTGGTGAGCACCAATCGCATTACATACTTCCGGCTTCTCTTTATATTTCTCAGCTAATTTCATTCCTAACAAAGCATGCGGCAGTTCTGGCTCATCATCTGGCACTTTACCGATATCGTGTAAAAGTCCTGCTCTCTTTGCCATCTTCACATTCAAACCGAGCTCTGCTGCCATTGTCGCACAAAGGTTGGCCACTTCTCTACTGTGTTGTAACAAGTTTTGGCCATAAGAAGAACGATACTTCATTCGTCCAACCATTCTTAGTAGCTCAGGATGTAAACCATGAATTCCCAAGTCGATACACGTCTTTTTTCCTATATCTACAATCTCATCCTCTAGTGACTTCTTAGTCTTACGAACAACCTCTTCAATTCTAGCTGGATGAATTCTACCATCAGAAACCAATTGATGCAATGCAAGACGAGCTGTTTCTCTTCGAATAGGATCAAAACAGGATAGAATAATTGCCTCAGGAGTATCATCTACAACTACTTCAACGCCAGTTGCAGCTTCAAGTGCTCTAATGTTTCGCCCTTCACGACCAATAATTCGACCTTTCATATCATCCGACTCAATATTGAATATTGAAACAGAATTTTCAATAGCTTGCTCTGTTGCAACCCTTTGGATAGATTGAATTACAATTTTCCTAGCTTCTTTATTGGCATTTATTTTAGCTTCTTCAATGGTGTCTTTAATGTGCGCCATTGCATCCGTTTTAGCCTCCTCTTTTAAGACTTCTACCATTTGAGATTTTGCTTCATCTGCAGACAACCCTGCAGTCTTTTCAAGCATTTCTACTTGTATCCTGTGATTCTTATCCAACTCAACTTGACGCAAGTCTGCTACTTCTACCTTTTTATCAAGGTTGCCTCTCAAAGCTTTTAAATCCTTGTCTTTTTTGTTGTTTTCGTGCAATTTATTATTAAGCGAAGTTTCTTTCTGCTTCACTCTATTTTCAGCATCAACAATCTTCCGTTCTCTGCTTGAAATAACTTTTTCATGTTCTTCTTTCAAACTTAAAAACTTCTCTTTTGCCTGAAGAATCTTGTCTTTTTTAATAACTTCTGCCTCTGCTTTAGCTTCTTCAACGATGGCATTTGCCTTCTTCTCATTGCTCTTTTTTATCATGGCAACAGCAATACCAACCCCAATGGCTGCTCCTACTAATAGTCCTATGATAATACTTACGATATCCATAATTTTAATTTAGTTGTATAAAAAAACCCGCACAACTTGTTATTCTGAGTAAACTCCTAAATATAAGGATTAGGGTTTTCCGGTTAAATCAAACTTCCAACGTCCTCCAAAAAGGAGAATCCTCCCAATAAATTGGGGCTAATTAAAGGCCTGTTTTCTCTAACACTAAGTAAAACCCAAGGTAATAAAACGTTGAGTTTACCAAACGATAACAAACTGTACGGGCAGGTTTTTCATGCCGAACAAGTCGACAAATTTCTGCTTTTATTTTAAAGAACTTCCGATATTAAATCGTTCAACACTTTCAATTGGCTGTTTAAACCTTTATCTATAGTAGTGCTTTTATCGCTGAGCTCTAAAGCTTGTGTGGCATAATGCAAAGCTACCATTGCCAACAAATCTTGTTTGTCTTTCACTGCATAGTTTTGCTCATAATCTCTCACCATTTCATCAATGGCTTTCACTGCTTTTCGAATGTTCTCTTCTTCGCTCTGCTGAACGGTTAGCGGGTACATTCTCCCTGCGATATTCACTTTTATAGATAGATCCTTCACGGATAAATTATTGATTTAGTTGAGCGATACATTTATCTACTTCCCGCACTATTTCGTTGATTTTGAGCTTAATTTCACGAGAACCTCCTTCATTTGAACCTCCTGCTATTCGTAAAATCTTATTCTTCTCCACCAACTTTTCTATCTCCTTTTCTTGTCGCATTGATTTCTCTTTCAATTCTTCAAGCTGCTTTCTAGTTTCAACTAACGTTTCCTCTGCTACTTTATTTTTCTGTATTAACCGTCGAACGTTTTGCTCTAAGCTTATAAAATCTTCAGAAAAACTACCCATCCTTGTTTTTAAAATTCTACTAGAAAGTCCTTCAACAAAGCTAGTACTTTTTCAAGTAACTGTATAACTTCTTTTGCACTTTTCCATTTTTCTTTCCACAGCCCATTACCTTTGTTTTTTGGCTCAAAGCTTGTACACAATCTCTTTATGAATCGATTTTTAATTTTTAGCTCATTAGCAGTTAGTAGTTTAATGAGTTTTTCTCAAGAAATATTAACCGACTATTTCAGGTCACCTTTGGATATTCCTCTTTTTTTATCCGGAAATTTTGGAGAATTACGATCGAATCACTTTCATGCGGGTTTAGACATTAAAACACAAGGAGTAGAAGGACAAAACGTCTATGCTATTGCAGATGGTTACGTAAGTAGAATAAAAGTTTCGCCATTTGGTTATGGTAATGCTATTTATATTACACACCCTAATGGTTTTACTTCTGTCTATGGTCACTTGCAGAAATATAGCATTTCAATTGCAAATGTGGTTAAGGACTATCAATATAAAAAGGAGAAATTTGCGGTGGAGCTGTTCCCCACTCCATTTTCTATGCAAGTAAAAAAGGGAGATCTCATTGCTTATTCCGGTAATTCAGGTGGTTCGGGTGGGCCTCATTTACATTTTGAAATTCGGAAGACAGCAAACGAGCATCCAATGAATCCATTGTTTTTTGGCTTTAATATTAAGGATAACGTCAAACCCGATATTTACGCCATTACTGTTTATCCTTTAAACGATACCTCTTATGTAAACGGTCGAAACCGCGCTCAACGATATATTGCTAGAGGTTCAAATGGGGTATATTCACTTCCTCTAAAAAGTCAAATAAAAGTACAAGGTGAAATTGGATTTGGAATTGAAACCGTAGACCGAATGAGCGGGACCTCAAATAAGTACGGACTGCATAATATACAATTAAAGCACAATGACAAATTAATATTTGAACAACAAATTGATGAATTTGCATTTCATGAAGGACGTTATATTAATTCGCACATCGACTTTGAAACGTATAGAAAAACAAGACGACGAATTCAAAAAAGCTTTGTAAAAGAAGGCAATAGCTTAAGAATTTACAAAAAGAAAAATGGTCAAATTACTTGTTCCGACGGTAGAAAGCATCTCTTATCTTATACGGTAAGTGATTTAAATGAGAATAGCTCTTCCGTTTCTTTTACCCTACAAAGTGTTGATTTTAATGTTCAGGCAAACTTATCATCAAAAGAAGAAAAAGACATTACCTTTATGTCTTACAAGGAAAAGAACACCTTATTGCGTCCAAACTTGTTATTGAATATTCCAAAAGGAGTTTTATACGAAGACACTTATTTTGAATATAGAGAAGCAAAAGGAACGACAAAAACGGTTAGTCCTATTTATTGGTTGCACAATCACTTTACTCCAATGCACAAAAAAATGACGCTATCCATTAAAAATAAAAATTTAACGCCTTACCAGAAAAGTAGAGCTCTAATTGTAAGCACTATTGATAGAAAGTCTTGGTATGCGGAAGGAGGAACTTGGAATGGAGATAATATTTCTGTTCGAACAAGAAGTTTTGGTGGATACTCCATCGCGTTAGATACAATTGCTCCTAGGATTATTCCAATCAACATTGTCCAAAATGTTAATATGAGTAAAAAATGGTCCATTAGTGTGAAGATTACAGATAATCTTTCAGGAATTGGCTCATATAGAGGAACAATAGATGGTAAATGGGTGTTAATGGCTTATGATGCAAAAAATGATAAATTGAGTTACTATTTTGATGAAAAGGTAACCAAAGGCGACCATAGCTTTAAAATTGTTGTAAAGGATGAAGTGGGTAATAAATCGGTTTACGAGGCAGATTTTGTGCGTTAACATATTTTACATTCCTATTTAAAAAGCAGCACTTATTTTTGAATCGATGAAAAAATTTATTTTCTTTTTATTTCTAGGTGGTATTTTCAATTTAAGTTGGGCGCAAGAAGATGAAGACAATCTAATTCAATTTTCTGGCGTTGTTGTAACCATGGACAGCTTATCTCCTGTTCCGTTTGCAACTATAATGGTGCAAAACACATCCCGTGGAACTATTTCTGATTATTACGGCTATTTTAGTTTTGTTGCACAACCCAATGACACCTTGATTTTTTCATCAATTGGCTTCCGGGATTCAAAATTTGTTGTACCTAACAACTTAGAGGGAAATAGATACTCCCTAATTCACAGCATGTTGCAAGACACAGTTGAATTAGAAGAGGTTGATATTTATCCATGGCCAACCCCTGCTCAATTTAAAGAAGCTTTTTTAGCATTAAACTTGCCAGATGACGACATTGAAATAATGCGAAAAAATTTGAATCCTGATCTCATGGCTGACAAAGCTGCTGCGATGCCAATGAACGGAAGTTTAAACTATAAATGGCAAAATCAGCAGCGAACGAATCAACTGTATTTTGCAGGACAATACAGACCCAACAATTTGCTTAATCCTATAGCCTGGGCTCAATTTATTAAAGCTTGGAAAAGAGGGGATTTTAAAAAGAAGGATTAAATTAAATTACGAATCTGGGAATTACGAATTACGAATTATTCAATTTCCTTTTCTCTTAACTAATCATTCGTATTTCGACATTCCGTATTCATAATTATTCATTAGTCAATCTCAATTATTACTTTTATTGAATAAACTGAACCATTGATCAAGCGAATTAAATCTTGGGTTAAAAAATCACTTCTTCTTCTAGGCGGATTCAGCGTTGTATTTATCATTTTATCCTTTACAAGTTTGCCTTATTGGGCATATTACGGATTAGCAGCTACGGACGACCAATTAGAACTTGCTCCTAGTACAATTGTCATTATGGGAGGTGACGGTATGCCTTCACCATCAGGTTTAATGAGATTATACAACGGAATTGAAAAAGCGATGGAACATCCTAATTCAAAAGTCATTATTGCTTTGCCTTATAATGAATATGATAGTACATTTCAATTGAGCTTAATGGCGCATGAATTGGTACAAAAGGGCGTAGATACCAATCGTATTGTATTTGCTGCAAATGGGTTTAATACTAGAAGTCAAGCGTTAGAAATTAAAAAATTGGCAGATACAGCAGCACCTATACTCATCGTAAGTTCTCCAGAACATATGTACCGAAGTATTCACAGTTTTAGAAAAGTAGGTTTTAAAATTGTCGGAGGCTCTCCTTCTTTCGAAAAACCGAGCGATGAAGAAAAGTTAAAAGACGAAACAAACAAGGACGAAAACAAAGTTCGAAACCTAGCACTGCGTTACAACATGTGGAGTTATATGCAATATGAAATTATTGTACTTAGAGAATACACCGCCATAGGCTATTATTGGGTAAAAGGTTGGATATAGTTTTTGAATTACGAATTACAAATCTGGGAATTACGAATTGAATTATGAATCCGAGAATTTCGAATTACCAAAGTTTTCTTAATTCGACATATATAATTTCATTTTATGGCGTTGTCATATCCCATTACATTATTGCATTGCACTTCCTACTTAAACGTCAATACCGGCCTAAAACCAATAGTAGGATGTGGGATTATACTATCAATATATCTAAGTGGCCTTTTTATTTTTAACTGCTCCATCGCATCAAACCAGCTCCCTCCTTTTACTCCAAACTTTCCTGTTTTAGCATTTACAACCAATTCCGCGGCATTGCCCGATATGTTATACAATCCAAAATTATTGGGGTTGTACGAATCAACTTTCGCTGTAAACATTGCACCGTCGATTGCAAAATTATCTTTAAGAGGTCGAAAATTGGCCAAATAACTCCCATCGCTATTTCTAATATATGGACCACCCCAAGGATATGGATCAAATTTCCCTCCGCTAGAAGCAAGATATTCCCATTCCACTTCAGTGGGAAGTCTTACTTTATCCAAAAAAAATTTATTTTTTCCTATTAGATGAATTTCTTTAGTTATCCATTCACAATATAATTGAACTCCTTCCAACGGTACATTTACAACAGGGTAATCATCGTAAGCAGGATGTTTGAAATATAAAGAATCCATCGGTTTGCTATATGCGTATGCAAATGCTTCCGTCCAACCTGTCTCATTAACGCTAGCCAATACGTAATCAACTTTCCTATTTTGAACAATCAAATCATTTAAAAACAAGCGATACTCCACATTTGTAATCTCTGTTCTCCATATAGCAAAGTTTATCAATACCTTTTCCCCATGTTGAAGGTATTGGCTAAATACTTTAACCTTTGTAATTTTTTTCTTATCAAGTTTAAGGACGTCTTCAATAAACTTCTCTTTTTCTTTAAAATGCTCTTTAATTTCTTTGCCTGAAAGGATTTTTATATCATACTGTTGCTTCTCTGGTTTGTACACTTTTATTAGCTCTTCTTTCTCTGCACTTTCATTCCACCCAAGTACAGTTGCGTTTTTAATGTTCTTATCAAATTTATTTCCTTCTAAAGACAATGCAGTTAACGTTGGAATATTATTTAATTCCTCGACGTTAGCCACAGGCAATTGATAACTGAATTCGTTTGGAGTATACCTCGACTCTGCTTCAAAAATCCTGTTCCATCCAAATACCACCCCAAACAATGTTGCTAAAAAGAATAACCCTTTAAAGAGGTTGGCTGAAGAGAAAAATGCCGTTTGAGCAACATTATCAAGCGTAGTTTGTGAACTAGCTGCAAGCAGAGTTTCGTTCTTCGCAGCATCCAAGTCTTGCAGTAGAAATGCTTTTTGCAGCAACGACTCTATATTTTTATCATATTTATTCTCCATCAGTAGTCACTTTTTGAAGTTTTAATTCCATTTTTTCGACAATATGCTTTTTAAGCCTGCCATAGTACACCTTTAAATTCTTCTCAGATTTTTGAGTGTATTTTGATATTTCTGCATAAGAATAACCTTGCGCTCTCATGAGCATCAATATTCTTTGCCAGTCTTCTAATTTGTCTAAAATCTCGTTCAGGGTTTTCAATTCTTCGCTTTCTTCCTCTATTCTATTCGGGTTTTCAGCGATTTTATCCTCTTCTAATTCAACTTCTCGAGTTCCTCTAGTCCTTGTTTCTTCGTCTCTTAGGTAATTCTTCATTCTATTAATGAAAGTTCGAAACACAAACCCATTAAATTTTTCAGCAGTTTCGAATTGACCCTGATCTACTACTTCTTCTACTTTATATAATGAGGCGTATATCAAGTCCCAACATTTGTCTTTTGGAATTTTCCATTGTCTATTTCCATAACCAAACAAGGCATCTCCAAAAGCTTCAAACAATAGTCCAAGTCTTTTTTCTTTGGTTTTAAGACGTAATTCATTTGGATTCAAGTATGCTGTTTTAGTGGTTCAACAATATAACACAACAAGGTAACAATTTGGATAATTAGCAATGACCAAATTGTTAATTAGTAATCCGAATTAAAAAACTAACGCTTAGCAGTTAGTCATTATCAGATTAGTAACTGTCTCTTATACACATCTCCGAGCCCACGAGACAGGC
>CAJXRL010000114.1 GCA_913059105.1 uncultured Flavobacteriales bacterium | reverse complement strand
GATCGTCGGCAGCGTCAGATGTGTATAAGAGACAGCTATAAAGCTGTGAAGAAAATAATTCTACCACATAAAATATTAAGAAATATGGGTACACAAAAAATGGAAATGACTATTGAAAAAGTTATTTTAAATCCAAAAGTTGATGAGAATACATTTAAATTCTAATCTGTAATTAAGAAAAAGCTAAAGCCTTCTCAATTTTAAAATTGAGAAGGCTTTTTTTTGTTCCGCCTGTAGTTAGAATTTGGTTTCAGAAAAACTCTTTCAAAAAGAAAGCTGGCAATTATTATCTACAGGAATCTGTTAATGACATAGACAATATGTGCATTAAAAAGGCTTAAATCAAATTGTACATTTTCTTCAAATGCTCGGTTAAGTACTTATATATTTGTTTTGTAACAAACAAAAAAGCCCTATTCAATTTGAGTAGGGCTTTAAAGTAATGTTTCTAATTATTATTCAGCGGATGTTTCGTCAGATGCCTTGGCAGACGTATCATCTTGTTTCTTAGCTTCCGGTAAACCTTTTTTCTCAGCAGACTTTAACGTCTTTGTAGGCTTAATAATATCAATCTTAATGTTCTCTTTTTTATCGTCAAGCTTAATGCTAATTAAATCGCCTTCTAACAATCTAGATTGAATAATTTCTTCCGCTAAAGGATCTTCAACATATTTTTGTATTGCTCTTGCCAATGGTCTCGCTCCATAATCAGGGTCATAACCTTTGTCTGCAATAAAACCTTTCGCAGGCTCAGAAATTTCAACAGTAAAGCCCATTTCTTTTGTTCTGCTATAAAGACCTTCTAGCTCAATGTCGATTATTTCGTGAATATGCTCTTTTGTCAACGAATTAAAGATCATGATGTCATCAATTCGATTCAAAAATTCAGGAGCAAATGCCTTTTTTAAGGCTGATTTAATTACGCCACTGGCATAATTGTCTTGATTCTCTTTCTTAGCTGCGGTAGAAAATCCAACTCCTGCTCCAAAATCTTTTAACTGTCTCGCACCAATGTTCGAAGTCATGATGATAATGGTATTCTTAAAGCTAATTTTCCTTCCAAGGCTATCCGTTACCAAACCATCGTCTAAAACTTGTAATAGTAAATTGTATACATCAGGATGAGCTTTTTCAATTTCATCTAATAAAATAACAGAGTAGGGGCGTCTTCTAACTTTTTCTGTTAACTGTCCACCTTCTTCATAACCTACATATCCCGGAGGTGCTCCAATTAGTCTACTTACTGCGAATTTCTCCATGTATTCGCTCATGTCAATTCTGATCAAAGCATCATCGTTGTCGAATAAATGTCTAGCTAGAACTTTAGCTAACTGTGTTTTTCCAACACCTGTTGGGCCTAAGAAAATAAATGAACCAATTGGTTTATTTGGATCTTTTAATCCAGCTCGGTTTCTTTGTATGGCTTTTACTACTTTCTGAATGGCATCTTCTTGTCCAATTACTTTATCGTGAATGTCGTCATACATTTTAACGAGTTTTTTACCCTCTTTTTGGGCTACTCGTTTCATGGGTATGCCTGTCATCATGGCTACAACTTCAGCAACATCTTCTTCGCTAACTGTTTCCCGATGGTTCTTTGTTTCCTCTTCCCATGCTTGTTTGGCAATTTCTAAAGCTTCAGTCAATTGTCTTTCAGAATCTCTTAAGCGAGCTGCTTCTTCATACTTTTGACTTCTTACTACTTTATTCTTTTCCACTTTAACATCTTCAATTTGAGCTTCAATCTCAATAATGTTTTGTGGTACCTTAATATTGGTAATGTGAACTCTTGAACCTGCTTCGTCTAAAGCGTCTATCGCTTTATCTGGCAAGTGACGGTCTGTCATGTAACGGTCTGTCAAATTTACACAAGCTCTTAATGCTTCTTCTGTATAATTTACATTGTGATGCTCTTCGTACTTGTCTTTAATATTATTTAATATTTGAAAAGTCTCTTCATTTGAAGTTGGCTCAACTAAGACCTTTTGAAAACGTCTTTCTAAGGCACCATCTTTTTCAATGTGTTGTCTGTGCTCATCTAAAGTAGTGGCTCCAATACATTGAATTTCTCCCCTTGCCAAGGCTGGTTTGAACATGTTAGAAGCATCTAACGATCCAGAAGCTCCACCTGCACCTACAATAGTATGAATTTCATCGATGAATAGAATAATGTTAGGAGATTTCTCTAACTCATTCATTACTGCTTTCATTCGCTCTTCGAACTGACCTCTATACTTTGTTCCTGCTACTAAAGAAGCTAAATCAAGCGTTACAATTCGTTTATTAAATAACACTCTAGAAACCTTCTTTTGAATAATTCTAAGCGCTAAACCTTCTGCAATTGCTGATTTACCAACACCTGGCTCACCAATTAATATAGGGTTGTTCTTTTTTCTTCTTGAAAGAATTTGTGACACTCTTTCAATTTCAGCCTCTCGGCCAACTATAGGATCCAGCTTTCCTTCTTCTGCCATAGTTGTAAGGTCACGTCCAAAATTGTCTAAAACAGGTGTTTTAGATTTTGAATCACCGCCCTTTGTCGCTCCGGAATCTCCTGTAGGTCTGCTTGAACCGCTTCCTGATCCTAAAAAGCCTGAAGACTCATCATCGTCGTTTGTAGGATTACCTGGCAATTCGTTTCTAGGACTAGAAGTTGGTTTGTTAGACAATATGCTTTCTAACTCATCTTTTACAGATTCGTAGAATACATTTTGCTCTTCCAAAGCTTGCGTAGCTATATTATTAGCATCTTTTAAGATAGAAAGTAGTAAATGCTCAGTTCCGATTAAACTTTGGTTGAAAAGCTTTGCTTCTAAGTACGTTATTTTTAAAACCCTTTCAGCTTGCTTTACAAGAGGAATATTCGATAGGTGATTAATGGAGCTGCTACCTACTTTAGTAGAACTTTCTATTCGGCTTCTCAATTCATTCAAGTCTGCACCGAGAGAATTTAAAATCTGAATTCCACTTCCTTGTCCTTCTCGGATCATACCTAATAAAAGGTGCTCAATACCTATATAATCATGACCTAATCGCAAAGCTTCCTCTCTGCTATAGGTAATGACGTCTTTTACTCGTTGTGAAAAATTAGATTCCATAATGTATCGTTCTTTAATATTAAACGTATTTGACGGGCAATTGGTTGTAATTATTTGAAACTTTAACATTCAAAAACCACACCAATCAAAGATATTTCAAGTGTGCCATGCAAAAGCCGAACCAAAGCTCTTTTATCAACAAAATTTTGTTAGTATTTAGTGTCGTTTTAAGCCACTGAACGTATTATTTATCGGTAGTTTAGTAATTATGTTCAACCGTCAAATTGAGGTTGAAATTAAGCACTTTAGAATACTGTAAATATGGCAGAAGGAGAAAAAATCGTTCAAATTAATATTGAAGATGAAATGAAGTCAGCCTACATTGATTATTCAATGTCGGTAATTGTGAGTAGAGCACTTCCTGATGTGAGAGATGGATTAAAACCTGTTCACAGAAGAATTCTATATGGAATGCAAGATTTGGGAGTAATTTCTTCCAGACCGCATAAGAAATCTGCAAGAATTGTAGGAGAAGTGTTGGGTAAGTATCATCCACATGGAGATACTGCTGTGTACGATTCTATGGTTCGTATGGCGCAACCGTGGTCTTTGCGTTACATGTTAGTTGATGGTCAAGGTAACTTTGGTTCTGTAGATGGCGATAGTCCTGCAGCAATGAGGTATACTGAGGCACGATTGAGAAAGATTTCTGAAGATATGCTTGGAGATTTAGACAAAGAAACCGTTGATTTTAGATTAAATTTTGACGATTCTTTAACTGAGCCTACAGTTCTTCCTACTCGAATTCCTAACCTTCTTATTAATGGAGGTTCAGGTATTGCAGTGGGTATGGCTACAAATATGGCGCCTCATAACTTAACGGAAGTTATTGATGGAATTTCTGCATATATTGACAATAATGATATTGAGATATCTGAATTGATGCAGCACATAAAGGCTCCCGATTTTCCTACAGGTGGAACCATTTATGGTTACGAAGGCGTTCGGTCTGCTTTTGAAACAGGAAGAGGCCGTATTGTCATGCGAGCAAAATGTGAAATTGAAGTCACTAGCAGCGGAAGAGAAAGAATAATTGTATCTGAAATTCCTTACTTGGTTAATAAGGCAGACCTTATTAAAAAGACTGCCGATTTAGTAAACGATAAAAAGATTGAAGGTATTTCTGATTTGAACGATGAGTCGGACAGAAACGGAATGCGTATTGTTTATGATTTGAAAAGAGATGCCATTACGAACGTAGTAATGAACAACTTGTTCAAATATACAGGACTACAAACATCATTTTCGGTTAATAATATTGCCTTAGTAAAGGGGAGACCAGAAATGTTGAATCTGAAAGATATGATTCTTCATTTTGTGGAATTCAGACATGAGGTTGTAATTAAGCGAACAGAGTTTGAACTTAGGAAAGCAAAAGACAAAGCACATATATTAGAAGGTTTAATTATTGCCATCGATCATTTGGATGAAGTAATTAAATTGATTCGAGCTAGCAGAACAACGGATGATGCTCGAAATGGCTTAATGAAGGAATTTGAACTGTCAGAAATTCAAGCAAGAGCCGTTTTAGATTTACGTTTACAGAAGTTAACAGGGTTAGAAAGAGACAAGTTAAAAGATGAGCATGCAGAGTTAATGAAGCTGATTACGCATTTAGAAGCTGTTTTGGCAAATGAGGACATGAGAATGGACATCATTAAAACTGAATTGCAAGAAGTAAAGGATAAATATGGTGATGAAAGACGATCTGTAATTGAATATTCGGCAGAAGATTTCAGTATTGAAGATATGATTCCTGATGAGGAAGTGGTAGTGACTATTTCACATTTAGGCTATATTAAACGAACTCAGCTTTCTGAATACAGAAGACAGAATAGAGGTGGAACAGGTTCGAAAGGTTCTGCAACTAGAGATGCAGATTTCTTAGAACATCTCTTTGTAGCAACAACACACAACTATCTATTAATATTTACTGAAAAAGGGAAATGTTATTGGATGAGAGTATTTGAAATACCTGAAGGAACAAAAACATCAAAAGGAAGAGCGATTCAAAACTTGGTTAGTATTGAGCCAGATGATAATGTGAAAGCATACATCTGTGTGAAAGATTTAACGGATGAAGAGTACATTAATAATAATTATATTGTGATGTGTACTAAGAAAGGGGTTATTAAGAAAACAAGTTTAGAAGCATATTCTCGTCCAAGAACAAACGGAATTAATGCAATTACCATTAGAGAGGGAGATCAATTGTTAGAAGCAAAATTGACCAACGGATCTGATGAAATAATGATGGCTATTAAAGGAGGTCGAGCAATTCGTTTCAACGAAAGCAAAGTTCGCCCAATGGGAAGGAACGCTGCAGGTGTAAGAGGAATTACATTACCAGAAGATGATGAAGTAGTTGGAATGATTACAGTAAGAGAACCGAAAGAGGAAACAGTGCTTGTCGTTTCTGAAAAAGGATACGGTAAACGTAGTTTCTTAAATGATCCGGAAGATGATTCTGAAATTTACAGAGTAACAAATAGAGGTGGTAAAGGTGTTAAAACATTGAATGTTACTGAAAAGACAGGTAATTTAATTGCCTTAAAGAATGTTACGGATGATAATGATTTGATGATTATTAACCGTTCCGGTGTAATTATAAGAATTGCTGTCGCTGATTTAAGAGTTATGGGTAGGGCAACTCAAGGTGTTCGATTAATTAACTTAAAAAAGAATGATTCGATTGCTGCAGTAGCAAAAGTTTCTGTTGATGAGGAGGAGGAAGATGTTCTAGAAGGTATAGAGGTTTCAGATGAGGATGCTAATACTGAATCAAATTCCACTGAAAACGAATCAAGTGAAGCGGATAAGTCAGATTCACCTGAAGAGGAAACTGAATAATGGCAAAAAATTTGATATATGACAGTAGTAAGTTAAATTTGAAAAAAAATAGAAGATGAAAATCAACTTTAAAATAATTTCTTTGACAGTTGCTTGTTTAACCTTTGTAAGCATATCTGCCCAGAAGTCTAAACTGGTAAGTGCGTATAACTATAATAAGTCATACGAAAGAGACAAAGATTGCAGTGAATTAGAAAAGGGAATCAAGGCAATAGAGCTAGTAACTAAGAATGAATCAACTTCAAAGTTGCTGAAAACTTGGTATTATGGCGGCAACTTATATTTTAATGCGGCATTAGCTCCTGACCCAGAATGTGGAGGGAAATTTCCTGGTTCGTTAGAAAAAAGTTACAAATTCTACATTGAAGCTATTAAATACAACATCGATGCACCTGGAGCTTCTGAATTAGACTTGAAAAAAGAATCGGATCAAATTAGCTTTGCAAGCTACATTATGAATCGAAAAACAAGCTACAATGAATTGTCCTATATGGCTGATATTCTTGGTCAAAAATTTCCATACTTAGCAAATGCATTTGTAAACAGGGGAGTAGAGCAATTTCAAGTGGGAGATTATGCAAAAGCAAAGGAGTATTCTGAAAATTCTGTAGAAATAAATGCTTTTTTAGGAAGAGTAGATTCTTTAGGGTTATTCAACTCAGCGTTAGCAGCAGAACGATTAGAACTAAATGATGAAGCATTAGTATTGTATACGGCTTTAACTCAGATTAGATATGGTGGTCCAAATATTCACTTGTACATTGCCAATATACTTGAAAAGAAAGGTGATTCAGCGAAAAAAGTAGAAGCGATTGAAAATGGACTGAAGCAATACCCTGATAACCCAGATTTGATTAGAGAGCAATTAAACCACTTGTTAATTACAGGTCAGACAGATGCTGCCTTGGCGAACTTTGATAAAGCCATTTCATACGACCCAAATAATGCGGCAATGTATTATAATAGAGGTTTAATTAATGATCAGGTTGGAAATAAAGAAAAAGCTGCTTCTGACTACAACAAAGCATTGGAGTTAGATCCAACATTTTTTGATGCAGCATATAATCTCGGAGCAATGTATTATAATGATGGAGTAGAGTGGAACAACAAAGCTTCAAATTATGGATTAAATGAAACTTCTAAATACGAAGAAGCTTCAGCTAAAGCAAACGAATACTTTGAACTAGCTAAGCCAGCTTTGGAAAAGGCCCACAAAATTAATCCAAAAGATAGAAATACAATTGCTTCTTTGACTAAGATATATGCCATTGAAGGAAATGATGAGAAGTATTTGGAAATGAAGAGCAAATTGAGCGGTAAATAAAATACCAATAACAAATAAAAAAGGCTTTCAAGAAATTGAAAGCCTTTTTTATTTGTTACAACTCGAGGTCATCTAATTTCCTCCGATCTCTTTTTGTAGGTCTTCCACTAAAACCCTGGTGCCTCATTTGTCGTTGGACCTCTTGTGCCATTGCTAAAGTTTGTAAGTCCACTTCATCTGTTGTTTCTAAAACATAATCAGGAACTAGTTTTGCTCCTACTCTAGATTTTGGAAAATCGAGAACCTTGAAGCTTTTCCAAATAGGATTCACTCGAATCGAGATTACATCTCCAACTTTAACTTCCTTTGAAGCTTTCACTATATCATCGTTGAGTAAAACCTTATTTGCTGCGCATTCTTTACTTGCCAAACTTCTTGTTTTCAGCAAGCGAATAGTCCAAATGTATTTATCGATTCTCATAACTTCTTAAAAAGTAAAAATAATGGAAAAGTTTGGGCATAAAAAAACCCTGCTTCGGGCGAAGCAGGGTTTTTGAAATAGAGAATACTCTTATTTTACGTGATTAGAAAGCTCGCTTCCTGCCTTGAACTTTACTACATTTTTTGCAGCAATGTTAATTTCTTTCCCAGTTTGTGGGTTTCTTCCTTTTCTAGCAGCTCTTTCAGACACTGAGAAAGAACCAAATCCAACTAAAGCAACTTTGTCTTTAGCTTTTAATGCTTTTCCAGTTACGGTAATGAATGACTCTAATGCTCTTTTTGCGTCAGCTTTTGAAAGATTTGCACCTTCAGCCATTGCGTCTACTAATTCTGATTTGTTCATGTTTTTATTTTTTTAGTAAATAAATTTGATTAATACTTCGATGAAGCGATTGCAAATATAGACTAAAACCCAAGCGGTGCAAGGTTTTACGTCGAAAACCCTTGGTTTTGTTGAAAAGCTGTCTCTTATACACATCTCCGAGCCCACGAGACAGGCAGAAATCTCG
>CAJXRL010000113.1 GCA_913059105.1 uncultured Flavobacteriales bacterium | reverse complement strand
TACACAGAGTAGATCGTCGGCAGCGTCAGATGTGTATAAGAGACAGAATAAATACTGTCCTTCTTCTGCACTTAAAAATTCTTTTTTTAAGGCTCTACCTAATAATTCTTCTGTGTTCAATGCAAATGTATTTGAATGATAACTGAAATTTTCAGTCTTAATTGTGTTAGTTTTGCAAGTATAAAATTACGCATAATAGCTACTTCTATGCTTTTAACAGCGGGACAAATGGCTTGTTCAACGGAAAAGGGAAATGACGAAAATAAAATCAACAAAAATTAAGCTAGGGATTTCAATTGGAGATCCTAATGGCATTGGGATTGAGGTGATACTTAAAACACTTTCAGACAATCGTTTGATGGAGTTATTTACGCCAATTATTTTTGGGGCAAAAGATGTTCTTTTAAGTCAAGCCAAATCGCTTCAAATTCAAGACTTGAAATTCAATTTCATTGATTCAATAGATAATATAAAGAATGGTCAAATAAATATTTTAACCGTTTGCGAGGAGTCTTTTAAGCATAATTTTGGAGAAGAGTCTAATGAATCTGGGAAAATTTCTTTTCAATCACTTTCATCTGCAGTTGTTAGTTTAAAATCTAACGAAATTGATGCATTAGTTACAGCGCCTATTAATAAAAATGCAATTCAGTCTCCAGATTTTGAATTTCCTGGTCATACAGAATACTTGCAGAATGAAGACGAAGCCAGTGATTCTTTGATGTTAATGTTGAGTGACAGCGCACGAATTGGAGTTGTAACTGGTCATGTGCCACTGAATGAGGTAGGTAAGCAGTTGTCTGCAGAATTAATATTGGCAAAATTGGCCATTCTGAATAAGAGCTTGAAGGATGATTTTAGCATTCGTAAACCTAAAATTGCAGTTATGGGATTGAATCCACATGCTGGAGATAATGGATTGCTAGGAAAGGAAGAGCAAGAGCTTATTATACCTGCAATTAATCAGGCTAAGAGTATTGGAATTTTAGCGTTCGGACCGTACGCTGCTGACGGCTTTTTCGGATCAAATGCCTATTCAAAATTTGATGGGATATTAGCGATGTATCACGATCAAGGCTTGATTCCTGCCAAGAGCTTTTCTTTTGGTTCTGGAGTTAATTTTACAGCTGGTTTGTCGTTTATTAGAACTTCCCCTGATCATGGTACTGCATTTGAAATTGCGGGCAAAGGAACTGCAAATGAGGGTTCGTTTAGAACAGCCTTATATACAGCAGCGGAGCTATGTAAAAACAGGAAACTAAATGCAGAGTTAACCGAAGGCGCGCTAGTTGTAAATAAAAGTAGGAATTAGTACACAAGAAGTATTATTTTGCTAAATTTGCCGACTTCTTTTTTGGGAAGGTAAAGATGAAGAAAGAGAAAAAACAGTTGATAATTCCCTTTGCAGGATTAAACGAAGGAATTCATCAGTTTGAATTTGAAATAGATTCGACGTTCTTTGAGCAATTTGATTACTCAATAATAGAAAAAGGGAACTTTAAGATTAAAGTTAAATTTGAAAAGAAAAAAAATCATTTCAATATTTACTTAAAATTAAAAGGAAAAATTACTGCAAATTGTGACCGATGTTTAGAACCGTTGACAATTAAAGTGAAAGGGGAGGAAAGTTTGATTGTTAAGTTTGGAGAAACTACATACAATGAGACGGATGAAATTACAGTGATTTCGCCTTCAGAATTTGAATTGGATTTAACAAGTGACGTATACCAATTCACTCACATGTTATTGCCAACGAAAGTGAAGCATGAAAAGAAAAATGATTGTAATCCTGAATTTATTAAGCAATTAGAAAAGCTTACAACGAAACAAGAAAGTAAAGAGGTAGACCCAAGATGGGCTGCTTTATCAAAAATAAAAGATAAAAGCGAATAAAAAAATAAGATTATGGCGCATCCTAAACGAAAGATATCCAAGACAAGAAGAGATAAGAGAAGAACTCACTACAAAGCTGAGGCTCCAACAATTGCAACTTGTCCAACAACCGGCATGCCGCACTTATACCATAGGGCTCATTGGTATGAAGGAAAACTTTATTATAAAGGTAAAGTAGTGATGGAAAAAGCTGAGGCTTAATCTTATCATAAAAAATTTTTAAAGGTGGATTACGCAAGTAGTTCACCTTTTGTTTTTAACAGCTTTTATTGAAAAGCTTATTGCTTTGGGCTTTTATTACTTCTAAGAATGCAGTACATTAGCCACTTAAAAGCATTTATAATAGCAGAATGGGTAAAATCCGAGCAGCAGTAACTTCAGTTGGAGGTTACGTTCCTGAATATAAGTTGACCAACAAAGTGTTGGAAACTTTGGTTGACACAAATGATGAGTGGATAACTTCAAGAACAGGTATTAAGGAGAGGAGAATATTAAAAGGTGAAGGCCTTGGAACTTCTGATATGGCTGTTGAAGCTGTGAACGAGCTGTTGAAAAAAAGAGGCATTTCTGCAGATGAAATTGATTTGTTGATTTGTTGCACGGTTACTCCAGATTTAGTTTTTCCAGCTACAGCAAACATTATTACCGATAAAATCGGAGCAAAAAATGCTTTTGGTTTTGACTTGATGGCAGCATGCTCTGGTTTTTTATACGGAGTTACAACAGCGTCAAAGTATATTGAATCTGGCGCTTGTAAAAAAGTAGTAGTAGTTGGTGCAGATAAGATGTCATCTATTGTAGACTACACAGATCGTGAGACTTGTATTATTTTTGGTGATGGTTGTGGTGCCGTATTGTTAGAACCAACTGAAGAAGATCTTGGAATAATGGATACCATTATGAAAAGTGACGGTTCAGGTAGAGTACATTTACATCAAAAAGCTGGAGGTTCTGTAAAACCAGCAAGTCATGCCACAGTTGATGCAAAAGAGCATTTTATTTACCAAGAAGGAAAAGCTGTTTTCAAATTTGCTGTAACAAATATGGCAGATGTCTCAGCAGAGGTAATGGAACGAAATAACTTAGGTAGCGATGATATTCGTTTCTTAGTTCCGCACCAAGCAAATAAAAGAATAATTGATGCCACTGCCCGTCGAATGGGAGTAGGTTCAGATAAAGTGATGCTGAATATTGAAAAATATGGCAATACTACTAGCGGAACTATTCCTCTTTGTTTATGGGAATGGGAGAAACAACTTAAAAAAGGGGATAATCTAATTCTTTCTGCTTTTGGTGGAGGGTTTACTTGGGGGGCTATTTATTTAAAGTGGGCCTACGATAGTAAGTAATTATTGTACTTTTCAAGATATTTAATAAATTTAACGACATAAATTAAGAATTACGACCTATGAAAGTTAGTGAAATTCAAGAACTGATAAAGTTTATTTCAAAGTCAGGTGTAAGTGAAGTTGAAATAGAGCACAAAGATTTTAAAATTAATATTAAGACTCCTCCTTATAGAAAAGGAAGAGGTATTGAGTCTATTGCTCCGCAGCAAGTGGTAACACATCAAATGATACCAGCTCAAATGCAACAAACAATGCCGGCTCAAATGCCGATGGCTGCTGCGCCAGCAACAGCGGCACCTACAACGGCTGCACCTCAAGAAGATGAAAATGCCAATTACATTGAAATTAAATCACCAATGATTGGAACATTTTATAGAAAACCATCGCCTGATAAAGCTGAGTTTGCAAAGGTTGGGGATGTAATTGGCGAAGGTGACACAGTTTGTGTAATTGAAGCAATGAAATTATTCAACGAAATAGAAAGTGAAATAAGCGGGAAAATTGTGAAAGTATTGGTTGATGATATCACTCCAGTTGAGTACGACCAAGTGCTATTTTTAGTTGATCCAGCAGGTTAATTCCTGTTTCTTTTCATTTAACACGTAGAAATATGTTTAAGAAAATATTAATTGCCAATAGAGGAGAGATTGCTCTGCGGGTAATTCGTACATGTAAAGAAATGGGCATTAAAACGGTAGCTGTTTATTCTACTGCTGATGCTGATAGTTTACATGTTCGATTTGCCGATGAAGCAGTGTGTATTGGGCCTCCTTCAAGTACGGACTCGTATTTGAAAATAACCAATATCATTGCAGCTGCAGAAATTACGAATGCGGACGCAATTCATCCTGGATATGGGTTTTTATCAGAGAACGCAAAGTTTTCAAAAATTTGCGCAGAGCATGATATAAAATTCATTGGTGCTTCTCCAGAAATGATTGATGGTATGGGGGATAAAGCTTCTGCCAAAGCCACAATGATCAAAGCTGGAGTTCCAACAGTGCCAGGTGTAGAGGGATTAATGAAAGATTTGCAACATGCAAAAGATTCTGCCAAGAAAATTGGATATCCCGTAATGATGAAAGCTACCGCAGGAGGCGGAGGTAAAGGGATGAGAATTATTCGTGCTGAAGGCGGAATGGAAACTGCTTGGGAAAGTGCTCGTCAAGAGTCCTTGGCAGCATTCGGTAACGATGGGATGTACATGGAGAAGTATATTGAAGAGCCTCGCCATATTGAAATTCAAGTTGCAGGAGATCAGTTTGGCCATTATTGTCATATGTCTGAAAGAGATTGCTCTATTCAAAGAAGACACCAAAAATTAGTAGAAGAAACTCCATCACCTTTCATGACTACTAAGTTGAGAAAGGCGATGGGTGAAGCTAGTGTAAAAGCTGCGGCTGCTGTTAAATACGAAGGTGTTGGTACTGTGGAGTTTTTGGTAGACAAAGACCGGAATTTCTATTTTATGGAAATGAATACTCGTATTCAAGTTGAGCATACCATTACGGAAGAAGTAATAGGTTTTGATTTGATTAAAGAGCAAATTAAAATTGCTGCGGGGAAGAAAATTTCAGGTAAGAATTATGAACCTAAAATGCATGCCATTCAGTGTAGAATAAATGCTGAAGATCCTCAGAATGACTTTAGACCAAGCCCAGGGAATATTACCACCTACCATGCTCCAGGAGGTCATGGAATTAGAATAGATACTCATGTTTACGCTGGCTATACGATTCCTCCTTACTACGATTCGATGATTTCGAAATTGATTACTGTTGCTCAAACACGAGAAGAGGCAATTTTGAAAATGGAAAGAGCTTTGAGCGAGTATATTATTGAAGGGATTAAAACAACGATTCCCTTTCATATTCAATTGATGAAAGATCCTTTATTTAGAAATGGACAATGTACAACTAAGTTCATGGAAACTTTTGAATATAAGGCTCCAAAAGATTAGAATTGAATAAATAAGAAGTAAAAGAAAGCCCCAAGTAAATTAGATTTACTTGGGGCTTTCTTTTACTAAAACTTTACTCCGGTAGTCACAATGTGACTTTCTTACAAAGCAATGAGAATTATTTTTAGTCTACCTCCCAAACATTGCTGCCGCTTAATAATTGGTCAAGATTTCCTTTTCCCTTTATCTTCGTTGCCATTTTAATTTGTTCCTCCATTGCTTCTTCATAGCGATGTCTTTCTTCTGCATAAAACACTCCAAACGGTCTTGGTAAGTGTCCTTCTGCTTTTGGATCATCGAAAAAGCTAGTTAACAGTTGTGCTTGAAAACGATTGCTTTCATCGTGTATTAAAAGCTCGCCTTCATTTGCTTCAGCTACATTTATAATTCTAGGAGTGGAACCATCCAGAGCAATTGCCTTTTCCCTTTCTACTCCAAAAATTAAAGGTTTCCCCTGTTCTAAGAATAATGTTTCTTGCAGTTTAGATCCTTTATCTGTAAATACTTGAAAAGCTCCATCGTTGAAAACATTACAGTTTTGGTAAATCTCAATCATGGATGTTCCAACATGCTGGCTACCTCTTAATAAAATTTCTCGCTGGTGCTTTGGGTCTCTGTCCATTGTTCTAGCTATGAAAGTAGAATCTGCTCCTAAGCATAATTTTAATGGATTAAATGGGTGATCTAAACTTCCAATTGGAGTTGACTTGGTCACTGTGCCTTCGGGAGAAGTTGGAGAATATTGGCCTTTTGTTAAACCATAAATTTCATTGTTGAATAATAAAACATTGACATCGAAGTTTCTTCGAATCATGTGAATTAAGTGATTACCTCCAATGGACAATGCGTCCCCATCACCAGTAACAATCCAAACACTTAATTCTGGTCTGCTAATTTTTAAACCACTCGCAATGGCGGTAGCTCTGCCATGGATACTGTGCATACCATAGGTATTCATGTAATATGGAAACCGAGAAGAGCAACCTATACCTGAAATGAAAACAACGTCTTCTTTTTCTCTGCCTAATTCAGGCATGATAGATTGAACTTGTTTTAAAACAGAATAATCTCCACAACCTGGACACCATCTTATATCCTGGTCAGTTGCAAAATCTTTTGCAGTTAGCGGCTTAGTTAGTATTTCACTCATGCTCCTTCAAATTTTTGTTCAATGGCTTCAATAATTTCTTTAGTCGAAAATGGAATCCCTTTTATTTTATTTAGACCTTTTGCATCTACTAAGAATTGGTCCCTTATAATTTTCACCAATTGGCCATTGTTTATTTCTGGAACCATAATATGGTCGTAGTTTTTTAATAAATCGGCTAAATTTTTAGGGAATGGGTTGAGGTACGTTAAATGAATGTGACCAACAGCCATTCCTTTTGCGTTACATTCTTTAACGGCGGTTTTTACTACTCCGTATGTTGAACCCCAAGAAAGCATCAAAACTTCCCCTTTTTCTGCACCGTTGTTTACTTTTTGAAGCGGAATGCTATCTGCTATTTTAGCAATTTTCTCTGCCCTAATTTTTACCATTTTTTCATGGTTATCCGGGTCATAAGAAACATTTCCGGTATCAATTTCTTTTTCTAATCCCCCAATTCTGTGCTCATATCCTTTCATTCCGGGTAAGGCCCAGTCTCTAACTAAATTTTTGTCTCGTTTGTAGGGAAGATATGTTCCATCGTCTGTTTTAGCTGGTACAAATTTTGGTGTAATAGCTGGTAAATCATCAGATTTTGGGAATTTCCAAGGTTCTGAACCATTTGCAATGTATCCATCGGAAAGTAAAAATACAGGAGTCATATGTTCCAATGCAATTCTGCACGCTTCGAAGGCCGCATTAAAACAATCGGATGGCGTAGAAGCAGAAACAATTGGCATCGGAGCTTCTCCATTTCTACCATAAAAAGCTTGGAGCAAGTCAGCTTGTTCCGTTTTAGGGGGCAAGCCTGTAGAAGGGCCACCACGTTGAACATTTACTATGACCATTGGCAATTCTAACATAATTCCCAATCCAATGGCTTCTCCTTTTAAAGCAATCCCCGGTCCAGACGATGCCGTTATACCTAGTTTTCCACCAAAAGAAGCTCCAATGACTGAACACATGGCTGCAATTTCGTCTTCAGCTTGAAACGATCGAACACCAAAATTTTTGTGCTTCGCTAATTCGTGTAAAATGTCTGATGCAGGAGTAATAGGATATGAACCGTAGAATAAGTCTAAGCCAGATTTTTGGGATGCAGCAATTAAGCCTAAGGCAGCGGCTTGGTTTCCCATGATGTTTCGATAAGATCCAGTTGGCAGACTGGCCGCTTTAACATTATATCTTGAAGTGAAAACTTCACTTGTATCTCCAAAATGATATCCAGCTTTTAACACACCTATGTTGGCTTCAATTAAATCCG
Source organism: uncultured Flavobacteriales bacterium (assembly GCA_913059105.1). Lineage (GTDB taxonomy): Bacteria > Bacteroidota > Bacteroidia > Flavobacteriales_E > Vicingaceae > NORP294. Next base: position 649 of record CAJXRL010000113.1, on the reverse strand, counting down.
GTTTTTTAGCAAACTTTTGTTTGAGGAACTCAATCGTTCCTTCCAATTTTCTATTGTACATGTAATACAGAAAACCAAGTACAAACATATTTCTCGAACGATCCATCTCCTTTTTACCTAGACCACTATCCACCAAAGTAGTACGAGTCATTTTGGTAATGTCTATCTGAATGGTTCGATAATCATTCAACGATTTATCATCTAAAGGGCTATTTTCGTAACCAGCCAATTTCAGATCTCTAGCATTAAAACCATCAGAATTGATAATAATGGTGCCATGTTTTTTCAATCTGGCAATATTGACTTTGAAGGCTGCGGCATTCATCGCCACTAAAACATCGCAATCATCTCCTGGCGTAGCAACTTCAATGCTTCCAAATTTTAACTGAAATCCTGATACCCCTGCAAGCGTTCCTTGTGGTGCTCGAATTTCTGCGGGATAATCCGGAAACGTGCTTATATCATTGCCATACAATGCGTTAGTGTTGGTAAATTGAGTTCCAGTTAATTGAATTCCATCTCCAGAATCACCGGCAAATACGATGGTTACTTCTTGTTTTTCCTCGACTTTTTTTGTCATAAAAACTTATTTTTTCTGCTGTAAAATTAACTACAATTAGTACAAATAACAGCTGTCTCTTATACACAT
>CAJXRL010000112.1 GCA_913059105.1 uncultured Flavobacteriales bacterium | reverse complement strand
GAGATTTCTGCCTGTCTCGTGGGCTCGGAGATGTGTATAAGAGACAGCCTCTATAAATTGTGTATTTCAGTTCATTAAAAGTTCTAGTCCCATTAGGGGAAGTAATCGAAAGCTCCATAAATCCTCCACATCTGCACAAGTTAGCTTCAAACAATACTGAAGGAATTAATCTCAAATAAGCAGTACTTTGCTGTCGTACAGGGCTTAACCTTATTTGTGCACCAAAATTAATAGCTCCAAAAGGTTTTCCTGCTTTTATAAAAATTGCATCATTTAGCTTATTCTTATCAATGGAAAAATTTGAAATATTGTAGCCTAAATGGCCTCCCAGCTCTAGAATTTGAGCATTCGAAATGACAGGCAATGCAATGATTGTCAAAATAATGAGCAACTTTTTACAGCTCAAACGGAAAATCATAAGGGGATGTATATTTGAATTCAAAGCCTCTTTTTTTTATCGCATTGCAAGTTACAATTTTATCTTTTGAATTATCATTTTTATCAAATCCAATAGTTTGCATACTATTTTGCTCTGCTACATAATTATAAAACACATTTTTTAAAGGATGGTTTTCACAACACAAATTATAAATGCCCAATTTAAAATTTTTCAATAAGTAAACAATGGCCCCTACCGCATCTTCTCGATGCAATAAATTAATAGGTGCAAGAGGTTTTGACACTCCGCTTCTTCCAGCTAAAAACTTCACCGGATGTCGCATCCCACCAACTAATCCTCCTAAACGACAAATAGCCCAATTTTTAAAATACTGTTGAATACACTTTTCTACTTCCACAATTTTATTCGCTGAACTAGAAGATGGTTCCAATAAACTATGTTCATTTACTTCCGACGCATTATTGCCATAAACTGATGTTGAACTTGTATAAATGACTGTAGCATTTGGGTTTATTTTTAACACCTTTTCAAAAAAAGAACAACTTAATTGCCCATAACGATCACTACTGAATGGCGGTATCGTATAAATAAGAATATCAAAAAAACTCAATGCATTGAAGGAATTATCAGTTAAATTGAATATTAATAGCTCATCTACCTTAGTATTTAATGCATCAATTTTTGCAGAGGAGCTTGTCGTTCCTATGACATAGTGCCCTTGCTTTTTTAATGCAATTGCAAGCTCTTCTCCCAACCATCCTATTCCAACAATACAAATCCTCTTCATCATAAAAAATCACGTAATTTTAGCCCTCCTTTTTTAACTAGATTATGGCATTCGAATTTCATAAAGATAAAGACACTTATATAAAATGGCAGTATGAAAATGCTAAAAATTATGTAATTCCCTTCATTGAAAAAACTTTACCAATTACAAAAGGTTTACGAGTAATGGAAGTAGGCTGTGCAGAAGGAGGAGTTTTAAAAGCCTTTACTGATAGAGGATGTTTTGGTTTTGGTGTTGAACTGCAAGAATCCAGATTAGAGTTAGCCAAAAAGGTGTTTGAAAAAGAACTTTCTAAAAACCAAGTTAGGTTAATGGGCAAGAACATTTACGACATGGATCTTGAAAAAGACATAGATGAGAAGTTCGATCTTATTATTTTAAAAGATGTAATTGAACACATCTACGACCAAGATAAATTCCTAAACTATATTCGCTCATTCTTAAAACCAAAAGGCCATGTCTTTTTCGGATTCCCTCCCTGGCAAATGCCTTTTGGCGGTCATCAGCAATTAGTAAACAATAAGTTACTCAGCAAACTTCCTTATTACCATATGTTACCAATGGGAATTTACAAAGGCCTATTGAAAATTGCAGGGGAAAGTGATCGAAAAATTGAGGGGATGGTTGAAATAAAAGATACGGGAATAAGTATTGAGCGTTTTGAAAAACTAGCAGCTAAAAATAAATTTAGCATACCTTCTAAGGAATTTTATCTCTTTAATCCAATTTATAAGTACAAGTTTAACCTTGAGCCTCGAGTTCAGTACAAATTAATTGGCAAGCTGCCAGTGTTGCGAAACTTTTTAACGACCTGTGTATATTATATGATTCGCAAAGAAAAGTTAGTATAGACCACGTAGCTTTTCCTATTCTTTCTCCATTTGAATCTCTGATGTACTGCATCCGCAGTACTTTAGTGCATAAACGGTCCAAATCCCGATTCAAGGGTTGGTTAAATTACCCAATACCCGCATTGTAGCCAAGCCTCACTATAATTCATACCAAAGAATTCAAATCAAAATATTAATAAAAACATAATTTTTGCAAACCTGCTAAAGGCCATTCTTGCTTCAGCTCCTATCTATAAATTTTTCCTCTTCTATCTCCATATTTGCAGGTTAATTAAAAAATTACTTTATACCCAACATTGACTAAGAAACCATTGGAATAAATTGGTTCAGTAGGCACTTTATCAGCTGAAGATTCAACACCAACACCTCCTAATTCAATAAAATAAGCATTGTGAGTGTCGAAATTAAATTGAAAGCCAAACAATCCATAACCTCCGATATGGACATCATAAGTTGAAAAGTTACTGTTTGGAATTACTGCTATCACTCCCCCTTCACCATAAATAACAATGTTCTCAGTTATTTCAGTCTTATTTCCTATTACCCCTAATTGAAGATTGAAATAAGATGTCCATGTCGTTTTGAGTTTCTCCAAGTGCTCAAGATACATGGCGTTTGTTCGAAAAGTAAATGCCAAATAACGATCCTTAATAAGGTAGGGAGATGTATAATCCAATCCGAATCCAAAATCGTTTTGAAATTGACTTAAGTGGAAACCAATTTCTGAACTTTTTCCATCATTTTTGATCTCTGCATTTTGTGCCTTAAGCTGAATTACAGCAAAAAAGAGAACCAGTACTAATTTAATTTTATTTTTCATGGCATTAATTGATATATGATTTTAAATGATTTACATACGTCTCGAATGCAGTAATGCCTTTTTTTGTTATTTTACAAGTAGTTAATGGGCGCTTACCTCGAAACGATTTCTCAACAGAAATGTAATTCGCCTTTTCTAGCTTATCAATCTGAACGCTAATATTACCAGCAGTAGCGTTTGTCTTTTCTTTCAAATAAGTAAAATCAGCTTGCTCTACTGCCATCAAAATTGACATTACCCCTAATCTCAGTTGAGAATGCAATAAAGGGTCTAAATCTTTCAACATTAGCTTACTTTTTTGAGGCCAATAAATGACCAGGAATAATGTATGAGAATAAGATTGCGGCGGCTATCAATATTAATTGACTATCGAATTGTTCTTGGTAAAAACCAACGATTGCACAAATCCAAGCCGCTACGGCTCCGATCTGAAGGGGTTTAAAATTTAAAATCCCTCCGCTCACAAAAGTTCCTAACCCATATAACGCCATTAGCATTGGGTAAACCTTTGTCGGCCCCATTGCTCCCATCGCCAAAAGCACAACGAACAATGTAATTCCAAAACCAGCCCAAAGTTGCACTAACATTTTATCAATTTTTGTAACGACCCTGCTTTCTTTAGACTGTTTTCTACCCAAGTAAATAGCAAGTACCGCACCCAGACTCATTAATACTGGCCACGCTATCCAAGGGCTTGAGTAGTCGGTATAGTTTAGTAAAATATAGTTAAGCAATGCGGCAGCAAAGACTAACCAACCCCACAATAAAAAATGTATACTGCCTCCGGAGAGGTTCCCTTTAGTAGTGGCAATCATTTCTTCAATGTATTGAAGTTGTTTTTCTGCTTCTTTCATGACAATCATTTTTATAAATACGTTGCAAACATAAACAAGTTTATAATATAAACCTAATTAATAAAAAATATGCCCCATTCATATGGAGCATATTTTTTTATCTTCAAACTATCCTAGAACTTCAGCAACTTTATCTGCCGCTTCCTGCAATAATATAGCCGAATGAACTTTTAAACCAGACTCATCAATAATTTGTTTTGCCTCAACAGCATTTGTTCCTTGTAATCTTACAATAATTGGCACCGGAATCTCACCAATGTTTTTGTAAGCGTCAACAACTCCTTGAGCAACTCTGTCACATCTTACAATTCCTCCAAATATGTTCACCAAAATGGCCTTTACATTCTCATCTTTTAGAATAATTCTAAATGCTTTTTCTACTCTTTCTGCATTTGCAGTACCACCTACATCTAAAAAGTTAGCTGGATTTCCACCGCTCAATTTAATAATGTCCATTGTTGCCATTGCTAAACCAGCTCCGTTAACCATGCAACCTACATTTCCATCTAAATTTACAAAATTCAATCCTGCTTCGCCTGCCTCAACTTCTGTTGCATCTTCTTCACGAACATCTCGCATTGCTGCTAAATCTTTGTGACGGAACAATGCATTTGCATCTAAACTAACTTTAGAATCTACAGCAATTATTTTATCATCAGAAGTTTTCAATACTGGGTTAATCTCAAATAAACTTGCATCCATAGAATCATATGCCTTGTATAAAGCAAAAACAAACTTTACCATTTGTTTGAATGCATTGCCTGAAAGACCAAGGTTAAATGCAATTTTTCTAGCTTGAAAACCTTGCAATCCAACAGATGGGTCAATCTCTTCATGAAAAATCAAATGTGGAGTAGCTTCTGCAACTGCCTCTATATCCATCCCTCCCTCAGTAGAATACATAATCATGTTTCTGCCTGTAGCTCTATTTAATAATACGCTAACATAAAACTCTTCCAATTCACTTTCGCCCGGGTAGTATACATCTTGTGCAACCAATACTTGGTGAACTCTTTTACCCTCAGCAGAAGTTTGGGGAGTAACTAAATCCATTCCAATGATATCATTCGAAATTGATCTAACCTCATCTAATGACTTCGCTAACTTAACTCCGCCACCTTTTCCACGACCACCAGCATGAACCTGAGCTTTTATCACCCACCATTCTGTTCCAGTTTGCTCATTCAATTTTTTTGCTGCTTCAACTGCCTCTTCAGGTGTTTGAGCTACAATACCTTCTTGTATAGCAACACCAAATCCCTTTAATGTTTCCTTTGCTTGATATTCGTGAATATTCATCTGCTATTTGTTTTATTTTTTGGACCTCAAAAGTAAATTTTTGCCCTCGAAATAAAAAGGGTTTCTCCACATAATTCAATTAAAATTGAGGTCACCAGATGAATCATCCCTTTAACCTGAAAGAATTCCTAAATTCGTGCCTCAAAGTATTGATTTTGATTGTAGGAAAAAATATTCATAAGGCCTTTGGCAATGTAAAAATTCTGAAAGGAGTTGACCTTGAAGTGAAAAAAGGAGAAATCGTTTCAATAACCGGTAGTTCAGGAGCAGGAAAAACGACATTACTTCAAGTTCTTGGAACATTAACCAATGCGGACCAAGGAGAAGTTTATTATGACAACACCAATATTTCTAAATTAAGTCATAAAGAACTCGCTAATTTTAGAAATAAGAACATTGGTTTCATTTTCCAATTTCACCACCTTCTACCCGAATTCACAGCATTAGAAAATGTTTGTATGCCAGCATTTATTTCTAGAATCCCTAAAAAGAAAGCGGAAGAAAAAGCTAAAGCACTCTTAAATAAATTGGGATTGAGTCATAGATTGAGTCACAAACCAAATGAACTTTCGGGTGGAGAGCAACAGCGAGTGGCGACCGCTAGAGCGCTAATTAATTCCCCAAAAGTTATCTTTGCAGACGAACCGTCTGGCAATCTTGACAGTAAAAATGCAAATGATTTACATCAATTATTTTTTGATTTGCGAAAGGAGTTTGACCAAACTTTTGTAATTGTTACTCACGATCAGGTGCTTGCAAAAATATGTGACCGATCATTAGAAATGAATGACGGAATATTTACTACCAAGGGCAGCTAGTCTTCGAACAGCTATTTTAAAGTAAATATTTCTACCTTTATATTGCAAATTTTAGCAAACATTTAATCCCTTTCTTTATGAAAAGAATTATTACACTAGTAGGTGCATTATTTATTGGATTATCGAGTTTTTCTCAAATCTACATCAACGAAGATTTTAGCACTTTTATCAATCCAGTTTTGCCGCCTTTATCAAGTGGTTGGAAAAATGCAGATAGCATTCCAAATAGAATGTCAGATTCAATTTGGCGATTTGACAATCCTGGAACAAGGGCTCCAACTCTCCCAATATCTTCCCCATTTGCAATCGCTGATGGCGACCACAATGGTAGTCCTGGTAATCCTTTTCAGGATGACATGTACCTTTCAAGCACAAACTTTGATGCTAGTCTGGCATCAATTGTTATCTTAGAATTTGATCATTACTATAGAACGATTGGAACTGGCATTGGAGAATTACAAATCTTCGATGGCTCAGCTTGGGTAACAGATACTATTTTTACTGTTAATACCGATCCAACCACTTCATTTGTTACAACTCATGAGGTAATTGATATATCTCAGCACGTTGCAGGAATATCCAATGCTCAGATTAGATTTAGATATACAGATCCTGGTTGGGGTTGGTATTGGATTATAGATAATATAACTATTTTTCAACCGGTACCGGACGATGCTGCAGTGATAGCAATAGATTCGTTGCCGGCTTCAGCTTGTAATCTAGATTCGAATGAAACCATTACGGCCAGAATAGTAAATTTTGGCTCAACCGTTATCAGAAATATTCCAATCCGTTATACAATCAATGGAGGGCCTATTGTTCCAGAAACAATTTTAGACTCCATTAACCCTGGCGATACTTTACAATATAGTTTCACTACAAAAGCAAACTTATCGGCAATTGGCAGTTATGACGTGGTTGTATATTCTGCAATTCGCGGTGATAACAATGTTTTAAATGACTCTGCCTTTTTTACAACCACGTTAAATCCAGCAATTTCAACATACCCTTATTCTGAGGGGTTTGAAAATGGAAATGGTGCATGGACAACAGGTGGTGTGAATGGAACTTGGGCCGTTGGTGCTCCAATTGGCATTCTCATTAACAGCGCAGCAAACGGATTTAATTCTTATGTCACAAACCTCTCGGGCGTATACAATAATGGAGATGCTTCATATGTTATAAGTCCATGCTTTGACTTTTCAAGTTTAAGTGCGCCTCAATTTAAAATGAACATTTGGTATGACTCAGAGCAATCTTGGGATGGAACAACAATGCAAATGACAATTGACGATGGAATTACTTGGACAGACGTAGGCATATTTGGTGACCCTAACAACTGGTTCAACGATAATGCAATTAACGGGCTTCAAGCAGCAGGATTAACAGGAGCTGGTTGGAGTATTGTAGGAGGACTAGGGTCAGGTGGCTGGTTATTAGCTGAGCATGACGTGCCTGCCGCTGCAAACCAACCTTCGGTACGATTTAGAATTTTCCATGGTTCTGATGGTTCAATTCAGAGAGAAGGTTTTGCATTTGACGATATATTAATCCAAGATGCTCCTGCAATTGATGTTGGAATAGCATCATTTGCTTCACCTGTTACCGGTTGTGGACTAGGCGCTGCAGATTCTGTTTGTATTATGGTTTCTAATTATGGGTCTGCTCCAATTAGCAATTTCGAGGTAGCTTTTGAATTCAATGCCCAATTATTCACAGATACCGTTTTTTCTACCTTAAATCCAGGAGACACTGCTCTGTTTTGTTTTGATTCTACCATCAACATTTCGGCAGGAGGTACTTACCGTATAAAGGCGTATTCAATGGCCATAAATGACGGTAATGCATTAAACGACACCTCTTACCTGACTTTTGACAATATTCCAATTATTTCAGGTTATCCTTATTCAGAAGGGTTTGAAAATGGAAATGGCGGTTGGGTTTCCGGTGGATCTAATAATTCTTGGGCAATTGGAACACCTACAGGTGCTGTAATTAATTCTGCAGCCAATGGGTTTAACTCCTATGCAACCGAATTAACGGGGCTATACAACAATAACGAAGAATCCTGGGTGCAAGGTCCTTGCTTTGATTTTACTTCTTTGAATCAGCCGCAAATAAAGATGAACGTTTGGTGGAGTTCAGAGATCTCCTGGGATGGTGCAGTTTTACAATCTTCAATTAACGGCGGAGCAACTTGGCAAAAAGTCGGAGCTTTTGGAGATCCAAACAACTGGTACACAGATAACTCTATTAACGGATTGCAAACTAGCTTAGAGCCAAGTGGCGAAGGTTGGACAGGAAGAGTTGGCACCGGCTCTGGAGCTTGGGTTCTTGCCGAGCATGATTTAACAGGCTTAGCAAATCAACCAGCGGTAATATTAAGAGTTGCTTTTGGGTCGGATGGATCCGTACAGCTGTCTCTTATACACATCTCCGAGCCC
>CAJXRL010000111.1 GCA_913059105.1 uncultured Flavobacteriales bacterium | reverse complement strand
TACGAGATTTCTGCCTGTCTCGTGGGCTCGGAGATGTGTTTAAGAGACAGATGGTACATTAAACCAACAAGGCGTAGATTTTTACTTACAAATACTGGATAGCCTAGCTGATAAAAACATCAAAGCTTTTGTTACTTTGTATCACTGGGATTTGCCACAACATATTGAAGATAATGGTGGTTGGTTAAATCGCGAAACTGCTTATCTTTTTCGTGACTATGCTGATTTAATAACAAAAGCCTTTGGTAACCGTGTTCATTCTTATGCAACACTCAATGAACCTTTTTGCAGTGGCTACCTAGGTTACGAAATTGGTATTCATGCTCCAGGTATAGTAGGTAAAGAATATGGAAAGAAGGCCATACATCATTTATTACTGGCCCATGGTTTGGCTTTGCAAGTGCTAAAGAAAAACAGCCCTAAGAGCCTAAATGGAATTGTGCTTAATTTTACCCCTTGCTATCCATTAACTAACAAAAAAGAAGATATTTTAGCAGCACAACTTGCCGACGATCATTTCAATCAATGGTATATAAAACCAATTATGGATGGTAGTTACCCTGATTTACTAGCAGACCTGCCAAATGAAATACAGCCCGATATTATAGAAAAGGATCTAGAAATCATATCTCAACCTCTGGATTTCATCGGCATAAACTACTACAGCAGAGCTATATATCAACATGACGAGAAAGAACAATTTGTTCAAAAAGTTCCAACTACTGTACCTTTAACTGATATGGGTTGGGAAATATGTCCTGCAGCATTTACAGATTTACTGGTATCGTTAAACCAAAAGTATAAACTTCCACCCGTTTATATCACCGAAAACGGCGCCGCTATGCCAGATATCCTCAATGAAGGTAAAGTGATCGATACTGATAGAATTGATTATTTTCAAGGACATTTAAATGCAGTAAGTGAGGCCATCAACCAAGGAGTTAATATAAGCGGATATTTTGCTTGGAGCCTTATGAGCAAACCGTTGAACAAGCATTAATAGCAACAAGTAGCTGTGTTTGGCAATGCATGGTGGGTAATTTGAAGCGATTCAAGTTAGACGAAGTATTGGAGTTGGAAATAGCCGGAACGGTATTAAAAGCAAGCATAGTCGAAAAAAGAGCAAGTGACGTAATCATCCAATTTGAATGGGAGGGAGGCGTTGAGTTTTCAACGATAATGAATGAGGCTGGAGAGATTCCCTTGCCACCTTATTTGAACCGAGAGATAGAATTAGCCGACCAAGAAAATTACCAAACGGTATATGCCAAGAATGAAGGAGCGGTTGCTGCCCCAACTGCAGGTTTACATTTTATAGATAGTCAGCTTAAAGATTTACAAAAGAATGGACATGATTTAGCTTATTTGACCTTGTTCGTTGGTGCAGGAACTTTTCGTTCTGTAAAGGCAGACAGATTAGTGGATCATGACATGCATCAAGAACGCATTGTGATTCAAAAAACAACCATTGAACAGTTAGCTGCAAAGCAAGACAAGATTATCTGTGTGGGCACAACAAGTCTTCGTTCCTTGGAAAGCTTGTATTGGTTGGCGGTAAAAATGAAACATTCAGGAAATGTAAACGAAAATTTAGTAACCCAAGATGATGCTTACCACTTGCCGCAAGAGTTGAAGTGGAAAGATGCTTGCGAGTATTTATTGACCGTATTGAATGAAAACGGGAAAACAAATGTTGATTTTCATTCTGCATTATTTATTATGCCAGGTTACGAATGGAAAGCAATTAATGGATTAATTACCAATTTTCATCAACCAAAAAGCACTTTATTAGCCTTGGTTTCTGCCTGGATAGGCGAGGACTGGCACAAAGTATATGACTATGCGCTAAATAACAATTTTCGTTTTTTAAGTTATGGGGATAGTTCAATTCTGTTGAAGGAATAAAAGTGGAAATGCATAAAAACAATAAAGCCCTTTCGAATTAACGGAAGGGCCTTATCACGTTTAATTGAAATTGGTTTAATACTGGTCAATCAAATAGTTTACTAAATCGGTTGTCGTTACAATGCCTTCCAATTTGTTGGATTCATCTACCACAGGAAGCGCGTGAAATTCTTCTTTTGCAAGTGTCTCTGCTACTTCTTTAATGGTTGTTTGCGCATTGATTGTAGTTGGGTCTGATTTCATTACCTGCTCCAATTTTAAGCTGTTAAAAATTGAAGAATCTACTTGTTCTGCTTGGTTGTAATTGGCGCCAAAACTAATGCGGTGGATGTCGGTTAGGCTAATCATTCCTACTAATTTTTCGCCTTTTACTACCGGTAAGTGACGAATGTGTTTCTCCTCCATAATTGATTTGGCTTCACTCAAACTGCTTTGATGCACATCAAGTGTCCATAAATCTTTTTTCATAATGTTACTTACCGCTTCTCTTTTTTTCATTGTTTTGGGTTTTAAATACAATCTAAAATTCAGACTTCAAACAAGAAAATACTATGATTTTTGTCAGTTTTTAGAGGGGATGAGATGAAGTATATCAGGTTGTTTTTTCATGGAGTGCAAGAAAAAATGGGTCGTAATAATTATTGACCTATTGAAGTATTTTAACGTTTTTACCCGTGCACAGCTCTGCTCAAGCGATCGTTAATTGACCTTCCTAATTCTTTGTTGGGAAGCGGTTCGATAACAATATAGTCTAACTCCAATTGGTCGAATTTGTGAAGCGTCTGGTAAATGTGCTGTGCAGCTTCGTTTAAATTCCCAGAGGGGGAAAGAATGACTTCTTTAGCAACAATTAATTTTGACGATTGCTGAAACATGATTAATCCAATTTTGGAAGTTGCATGCTGATTTACAAAATCATTAATATTTTTAGTAACGACAGTTTTGGTCTTTGGAGCGTAATGTTTTTTAGACATACCCGGTGTTACTACTGTGCTTTTTTGGGCATTAAAAAGGGCAACTTTACCAACCACTTTTTCAATTTCTTCTAAGCTTACTGCCCCTAATCGGTATAGAATAACTTCACCATTTTCGAAACCAACAATAGTTGATTCTATACCTGCTTGGCAAGCCCCACCGTCTAATACCATTTTTAATCCTTCAGGAAAGTAATCCGCAACATGTTTTGCAGTGGTTGGGCTTATGCGTTCAAAAGGGTTAGCGCTTGGTGCGGCAATTGGTCCTGTTTCTTTCAGTACTTGCAATAAAATAGGGTGATTTGGAATTCGAATTCCAACAGTGTTTTTACTTGCCGTAATTTGATTGCTCACCTGCTGAGCTTTTGGCAAGACTAAAGTCAAAGAACCAGGCCAAAATTGTTGGGCTAGTTTTTTTAAAGGAGTGGGGAAAGAGTCACATAGCTTTTCCGCTTGCTGCAAATTTGCGACATGCACTATTAATGGATTGCTTCGTGGCCTTCCTTTTAATTCAAAAATGTAATCAATTGCCTTTGGCTGATCAATTAACGCTGCCAAACCGTAAACTGTTTCAGTAGGTATAGCAACTACTTCGCCGTTTTTTAGCAATGCTACCGCCTTTTCAATAGAAGATTGAATGATGCTTTCCATTTGCCCCAAAGTTCGGGATTTATCTAGTCTTTTGCGACGTATTTTACACCAGCTTCAATTCGAACTTTCAAGTGATTTTCCTTTGGTGGAATAGGGCAACTGTACCCATGGTTATAAGCACAATAGGGATTGTATGCTTGATTGAAATCAATTACCATTTTATTTCCTTCTGTAATTTTTAAATCAATAAATCGCCCGCCACCATATGTATCGTTTCCTGAGGTTTCATCAGTGAAAGGAAGAAAAAGGTATATTTCATCATCTTCTATGTCAGGAAAATAGTTTTTGTAAATGTTCAATTGGAGGTTTTTGCCATCTAATTCAAAAGTAGCAATTGCATATACCACATACTCTGGTCTTCTATCTGTAGTGGTTACCATTTTAAATGGTTGAATTTTCTCAATACGTTCGATTGTTGCTGTAACAATGTATTGTGAATCAATCTTGTAAAATGGTAGACCTTTAAAATGAATGAGGTCTTCTTTTAAAAGAGGAGAGCTCTCGGCGTTGGAGTAAAACTCGTTTGTTTCTTTTTGAAAATCTTCAGCTGATTTTTGTTGTGCAAAACTAAATGTTGCCAAAATAGAACTTAAGGAGAGAAATAAAGTGATTCTTTTCATACTGGAAAAATACACAATCTAGAGTTTTTGGATTCTAACTTGTGTGTATACATTTTCGCCCCAATTTACTGAATCACCGAAGCCATTTCCAGAGTTGCTGTTCTCACTTTGATGTTGAATTATAAATGTATTTGTTCCAGAAGTAACATAAATGACAGTTGAAAGAAAACTCAAACTAGTAGCAGCCACTGATTTAACGGCATTACCTACCGCTTCAACTTTTGCTGTAGTTGAGTTATATAGCCTCATCTGGTTTTCATTCACTCCTAAAGACGGGGCATTGGCCTGAACTTCATATATGCCGGAGTCTAATGTAAATGAGTTGGTTCCATTAATTGTGATAAAACTACTGTCTCCTCTTAAATCGTTTAAATCTCTAGTTCTCCAAGCATTGTTGTTAAAAGTTCCACCATCTACTCCGCTTGCTTTAACATCACGGACGATAGCAATATTTGCATTGTTTTCGTTGGTTACATTACTAACATTAATTATAGTACTACCAATTAAGGTATCCCAACCGGTTCCGTTGTGGTAATAAAACCCTACCAAACCATTCGTTTGAAAAACTAATAAACCTTGTGCCGGAGAAGAGATGGCGAGCCGGTTAGTTTCAACCATTCTTGGAACTAACATGCCCTTATCTGTTGCTCTAACTTCCAATGCTGCTGAAGCATCTGGTGTTCCGCCATTTTCATTGATCAATATATTTTGACCAGAAGAAAACTGAAATGCTGCAAGAGATACTAGTAGTAGAAAAGTCTTTAGAAGTAATTTCATTATTACTCGCAATTTTACGAAATTTTCTCGTTAAATCCTATGCTAGTAGCTAGTTAGTTGAAGAATTCTAAAGTCATTTCAGTAGCTTTGTTGCATGCAAACGCTAGAACAGCAATTGACTGAAATAGAACGGTACATTCCATTACTGAAAGAAGAAAATTTGGCTATTTCCAAAGTGTCCGTTGCTTGGCAAGCAGATCATTTGCTTCGAGTAATTAGCTCAATTGTTCGCGCATTAGAACAATCAGACCCCATAGTATTTAAAGCAAAATTCAATTTTTGGAGAAGTTTGTTTCTGGCTTTAAACTATTTGCCAAGAGGAAAAGGCAAAGCTCCAAAGAAGGTTATACCAAAAGCGGAAATTATTGAGAGTGGGCTGCGGCAACAGCTAAGTTTTGCTAGAGATAATACATTGCAGCTTGAAAAATTTCCTGCTTCAACTCATTTTTCGCATCCCGTGTTTGGAGAGCTGAACAAGTCGCAAGCCAAAAAATTCATTCGAATTCACACCGAGCACCACTTAAAAATTATAAGAGACATCTTGAAGAATTAAGCTTCGCTGATTTGCTTGTATAGTTTTTCGAGGTATACTTTTCTGCTTTCATGATCTAACTCTTGAACCAATATAGAATCATCTAATAAAATACGATCATACATACCAAAGGGAGAGAAGGTCTTGAAAATGAAGGGCAAGATGTCCACTAGTATAAATAGTAATATCAAAAAATATTGGGTAACTCGAACAATAGAGTGCTTTTCTTTCAGCTGCTCTAATGCCATTTCCCGTTTCAAATAATCAGCCGAAATGGAGTATGCACCAATAGCACTGTCTTGTTGATTTTTAAGTTGAACTAACTCGGAATTATACGTGCTTCTTTCTACGACTTGGTTTATTCGTAACGCTTTTAACTCTTCTTCTAAAATTGTTAATTGCTTGATTTTGTTCTCAGCCGAAGGTCCTTTGCCGTATAGCCCGGTTGTGGCGATTTCTCCTTTTGCATTTTTGATGACTTCACCATCTATTTCTTTAGCTACTATTTCTGCCTGCGTGTTTCGTTGTTCTAATTTAATGTATTCTGAACTATCCAAACGAAGTAGTTTTGCCTCAATGTTCAATATTTTGGTATCGTATTCTTTTTCAATTTCTTTTTTATGAAGTGCTGTATTTTCGGCAATTTGATCCTGCACACTTCCGTCAAAATAGAGCATTACTAGTGGGTGAGAAATGACAATTCCTAGAATTAAGGCAAATCCCAGCCGTAAGAAAAAGGCAGGGCTTTTCAATTCGCTTCTGTCGTCCATTTTTCGAATGTGGGTAGAAACAATAAATCGATCAAATGAGAAGATGATGAGTGACCAGATTAAACCGCCTAAAAAATAAAGTATGGGTAAAGCTTTAATTCCCTCAACAGTTGAAAGTGCAAACGACATGGATACTAAGGCAAGAATGGCAGGAACAAGCACGAGCGTTCCGTAACCAATGTGTTTGTTTCGTTCTTTTTGAGAACAAAGTGAGAGTAGGTCGGTATCGCTGCCAGCGCACCATATAAAAAAATCACCGATTTTCATAGTAGTAAGTTTGTGGTTGATGCTTTAATAACGCAACGAAAGTGCACTTTCGTATAATTTTAACCAAAACTAATACTACTAGGTATAAAAAGGTACTAAAATGTGATGAATGGTCTACAGTTTTTCAATTTTTACCTGAGTAAAAACACTCACTCCCCAAGGTGCTCCTATGCCAAAGCCATCTGTTGTTACAGTAGTAGAGCAGCGATGTTCAATTCTGAAGGTTTCCCCGCTTGCTCCCACTTGAACAACGGTAACTAAATTACTTTCTGTATTGGCACCTGCGCCTCCATTGGCATTGGAAAAACCCATTGAACCAACTGCTACAGACAGTGCAGATGTGGAATTGTAAATTCTAGCTTGATGATCTTGTACATCATAAGCTGGGGCAGTTGCGGTTATTACATAAATTCCTGAATCTAAAGTAAAATCATTTGTTCCCAAGCTTACAAAAGAGACATCTCCAGTCAGGGAATTCAAATCTCTTTGTTGCCAACTGCCAGAAGTAAAAGTTCCGCCGTCTGTACTCGAAGCTTTCTCGTCTCTAATAACCGCAATTCCAGAACTTGTTACATTAGTAACATTAGATATATTGGTAACTGTTGTCGCTCCTCCCAAAGTGTCCCAGCCAGATCCATTGTAAAAGTAAAAACCAACAGTTCCATTGCTTTGAAAAACTAACAAGCCCTGTGCAGGAGAATTTATTGCTAATCGATTAACTTCTAGCATTCTAGGGGTCAAGAAGCCTTGATCGGTGCTTCTTAATTCCATTAAAGCGGATACATCAGGAGTTCCTCCACTTGAATTAAATAGAACATTTTGAGAGCTACTTACAAGGCTCAGGATCAATAGACAGCAAAGAAATAGGATTCTTATCATAGTCATCTTAAAACCAATAAATGCGGTGTAAGCTAAGTTAATAAAAAAAATTAACAGTTGACAGCGAAGGTATTCATGCCCTTTTGCACGGGAGATATTCTTTGAATTGCATCTGTTCAGAAATCAATTTGTGAACTTAGTAAAGTATGGGTCTACTACAAATTGCAAGGAATCTTAGAGTTTCTCAATCTTGACCTGCGTATAGACGTTATCTCCCCAGGTCGAACCTATACCAAAGCCATCGTTATTTTTAGTGAAAGTTCCTCGATGCTGAATTTCAAAAGCTTCACCTCCAGAAGCAACTGTAACAACCGTAATTATTGAACTCACCGAGGTATTAGATATTACGGCTGCGTATGCCATTGTTCCAACAGCAGAAGTGGTGGTCAAAGTGCTGTTGTATAGCCTAATCTGGTGTTGATCTACCTCATAAGCAGGTGCGCTAGCTGTAATAATGTACGTGCCTGAGTCCAGTGTAAAATCATTAGTACCCAACGTGACAAAAGATTGATCCCCATCAATAGTATTTAAATCCCGTTGTCTTCAAGCATTTCGTTGAAATCTACCCCCGTCGACACCTGTAGCTTTCTCATCTCTAATAACGGCAATGCCTGAACTGGCTACATTTGTAACATTCGAAATATTGGTAACATTTGTTGCCCCGCCTAAGGTATCCCAACCAATACCATTGTAGAAATAGAAACCAACTGTTCCATTTGTTTGAAAAACCAGTAGCCCTTGTGCAGGTGTGTTAATTCCTAAGCGTTGTGCTTCGAGCATCCTAGGTGTTAAAAAACCTTGCTCAGTACTTCTTAATTCCATTAATGCAGAAACATCGGGTGATCCGCCACTGGAATTGAAAAGTACATTTTGAGCGCTAGTAGAAACACACCAAATAACAAGTACCTGTCTCTTATACACATCTCCGAGCCCACGAGACAG
>CAJXRL010000110.1 GCA_913059105.1 uncultured Flavobacteriales bacterium | reverse complement strand
ATCTACACAGAGTAGATCGTCGGCAGCGTCAGATGTGTATAAGAGACAGCTCGGTTCTAATTCAAAAAATTGGCTCGTCAACCTAAAAAAGACGACTAATAAAATAGAGATGCTCAGTAAATGAGCTAATTTCTTCCATTCGAATAAATCTATTATTCTCTTATTTATTATGCTCATTGATTTTGTTAACTGTAGCGCGGCTAATACCATTATACTCAACACAGTGCCAATTGCAGCTCCAACAGGTCCAAAAAGATTTATGAATAGATAATTCAATGTGATATTCAGTAAAAATGTAAACAAATAGGATTTAAAGATATATTTCGACTTGTTAGCCGCTATCAAAATATCGGAGTAATCATTAATTCTTATGAGAAGTGTTAAATTAAAAACAGAGAATATTATTGCGCTGCTTATATATTTCGGTCCTAAATAAACCAATATCAAATCGGAAGAATAAAACAACAAGAAAACCAATATTGGATAGGTAATAAAGATCGTATTCATTATTACTTTCTTTTTCAATACAAATATTTCTTCAAAGCTTTTAGCATTAAATAGTTTTGCTATTTCAGGTAAAACAATAGCTGCTATTGAAACGTATATTGTTGCTATAAAAGGCACTTCCAGTGCTCCATTTCTATAAATCGCATAAGATTGAATTCCCTCAATTTTACTCACCATTACTCCATCAATATACAATATTCCAGAACCCAAAATACCTGTTAAACCCAAAGGAAAACCTCCTTTAAGCTGTTTCACTAATAAGCTAGTGTCAACTTTAAACGATAAATCGCGACGGGCATATACAACACCAATTATCAGTTGAATAACTTGGCTACATAGAATCCCAACAAAAGCATAATAAACTGATTCTAAGTAATGAATAGCAATGAAAACTAAGATAATTTTTATGAAGTTTGTTAGTAAAGCTATAGTAGCACTAACTTTCACTTTCCCTTTATAAATTAAATAAGAGTTGAGTATTTGAAAAGGAAGAATCAAAACCAATGTAACAGAATACAAGCTTAGTAGTGAAGAAAGTTCTCGGTTGCCAAAATACTCCGCTATAGTTTGATTGAAAATTAAAATAAAACAAACCCCAATTATGCCTAGTAAAATAGATCCAAAAACACTGGATGTCAGCACGTCTTTTGGAGTATGACTATTAAGGAAGACATAAATAATTTGTGGTAACCCTAAAGATAACAAAGCAACTACAAAGGTTATAATTAGCAAGGTTTGACCATAGCTCCCATAATCAGTATATGACAATGTTCTGGATAAATAAGGTAGAAACAAGAAATTAACAATTGTATTCAATCCTCTACCTAAAGCTATTGTGGCAATTTTTCGAACTTTAGACATTTATCTCATTAAAATCATTGAAAAATTAAAATTAGGGCTTTTTAAGGGTACTATTACTGATGCTAAAAAAAACAAAATAATGATGAATGTCTTTTCATTTATTTGAACGAGATTTGTTATTAGTTTATAAGACAGTACGAATAAAACAACCACACTCTATTGTTATTAAGACAAATTACACTCCAGGACTTATTTATTAGCGTGATTCTTATTGCGCTAATTTTACTTGTGTCTTCAATTTTTAAACCAAAAAATAGAGTTGCTCATACGGTATATTACCAACGCTTTATATTGTTTAAGATTTTGACTGCTATTTTATTTGTGCTAATACATTCGTATTACTACAAAGGAGGTGATACATTTCTTTACTTCTCAGGTGCATCTTTCTTTTTCGATCAATTTGTCAACAATCCACTTAGTTATTTTAAACTAATGTTTTCGGCACAAAACGAAATAGCTAATGTTTCATATACAACTACTTTAGCCTATGCCCTTACAACTTCTAAGGATGTGTTTTTCCTAAGTAAAATAGTTAGCATATTCAATATTTTGTGTCTTAATGGCTATCTAGCTTCAAGCATCCTGTTTACTGTGACTACGGCAATAGGCATTTGGAAATTATACACCACCATGTGTAAAATTTATCCAAGCCTGTATAAATTTTTTGCTTTAGGAATATTGTTTTACCCTTCATTAGGTATTTGGGGTTCCGGAATTTTAAAAGACCCGTTAACCTTTGCAGCAGTTGGAATTATTTTTAGTGCGACCTACAATCTAATCCATAGAAAAAAAATCCTTTTATCAGTAACAGCAATCCTGCTTTCTGTTTCAATTTGCTACGCTTTGAAACCTTATATTCTATATACTTTCATTCCAATTATGTTGTTGTGGGTTCAAGGTTCGATTGTAGGTAAATCAAAAAGTCAGGTAGCTAAGTATTTATTAACGATCATTTTACTTCCAACATTTATAGGTGGGGGAGTTATTGCATTACAACAAATATCAGCAGGAGCTGGAAAATATTCATTAGAAAATGTTCAATCCGTAGCTGAAGGGTTCCAAGACTGGCATTCATACTTGGCAGAAACCCGAGATCAATCGGGTTATTCCTTAGGAGAAGTGGAATTTACTCCAACGGGAATATTATCAAAGTCTCCTCAAGCATTTTTTGTAGCATACTTCCGTCCATTTATTATTGGAGATGTAAGAAATGTTGCTACACTTTTTGAGGCCATACAAGCACTTATATTATTAGTAGTCAGCATATATGTTCTCCTAAAAGTTGGCATATTTAGAAGTATAAAAATAATGGTATCTGATCCGGATGTAAGACCATTTATACTGTTTGCTATTATTTTTGGAGTTACGGTGGGGTTAACCTCATACAATTTTGGAGCACTCTCCAGATACAAAATACCTGGAGTTCCGTTCTATGTTGCTTCAATTGCAATTATCTATTACCTAGGTTATCTTAAACCTAAAAAAGGATATTCATAAAACTGCTGTTAATAAAAATCTCCTATAAAAAAAACCCAGTAATAAAATCGCGGTTACCTTTGCATTAATTAATAATTAAGAACGGAAATATTTTGTATCCTCACATTTTCGGAGTTATAATTCAAAAACAAATTTTATGAATGAGTATGGAAGAAAAGCAGAAAATGCTTCTATTTCTACGTTAGGTTTAAGCAACGTTGCCGCGGCATATTGGAACTTAGAACCTGCACAATTAATTGAAGAAACACTAGTTCGTGGCGAAGGTGTTTTATCAAATACCGGAGCGCTAGCAGTTGATACCGGAGAATTCACAGGACGGTCACCAAAAGACCGTTTTATTGTAGAAGACGAAATAACTAAAGATGCTGTTTGGTGGGGAGATATTAACATCAAATTTGATGCTGATAAATTCGACGCTTTGTACAATAGGGTGACATCCTATTTATCAGGAAAAGAAGTTTATGTTAGAGATGCATACGCTTGTTCGTCTGATAAATATAAAATGAATCTCAGACTTGTTTCTGAATTTCCTTATTCCAACCTATTTGCTTCCAACATGTTTTTGCGTCTTTCTGAAGAAGAGATTGCGAATTTTGATGCAGAATGGAATATTATTTGTGCCCCAGGTTTTATGGCTGACCCCGAAGTAGATGGTACTCGTCAACATAATTTCGCAGTAATGAATTTCTCTAAGAAATTATTATTGATTGGAGGAACTGGTTACACTGGCGAAATCAAGAAAGGAATTTTTTCAGCGTTGAATTTCATCTTGCCTCATCAAAAGAATGTACTTTCTATGCATTGTTCTGCAAATGTTGGACAAGATGGTGACACAGCTGTTTTCTTTGGCCTATCTGGAACTGGAAAAACAACTTTGTCCTCTGACCCAAATAGAAGATTAATTGGTGACGATGAGCACGGTTGGGATGATGATTCTGTATTTAACTTTGAAGGAGGTTGCTATGCTAAGACCATTGATTTAAGTGCAGAAAGAGAGCCTCAAATTTATGATGCAATTAAGTTTGGAGCATTGCTAGAAAATATCAATTTCAAAGATGGAACTACTGAGGTAGATTATGAAAACAGCGAAAAAACTGAAAACACAAGAGTTTCGTATCCAATACACCACATTGACAATATCCAACCAGGATCAATTGGAGCTGCTCCAAAAAATATTTTCTTTTTAACTGCTGATGCATATGGAGTTTTACCTCCAATTTCTAAGTTAACTCCTGGACAAGCAATGTATCACTTTATTTCAGGTTACACTGCAAAAGTAGCGGGAACTGAAGCGGGAGTTACTGAGCCACAGACAGCTTTTTCAGCTTGTTTTGGAGCACCTTTCATGCCTTTGCATCCGACAAAATATGCTGAAATGCTGGGTGATAAAATGAAGAAAAATAGTGTTAACATTTGGCTAATCAATACCGGATGGTCTGGTGGAGAATATGGTACAGGTTCAAGAATAAAATTGAAATATACCAGAGCAATGATTACAGCAGCTTTAACTGGGAAATTAAACGATGTAGATTACACTACTCATGACGTTTTTGGTTTAGCTATGCCTAACGTATGTCAAGATGTGCCAACCGAAATTTTAAGTCCTAAAAATACTTGGGATGACAAGACGGCGTACGACACTACTGCAAATAAATTAGCCGAGGCATTTGTAAACAATTTCAAAAAATTTGAAGAGTACGCAAATGAATCAATAATGGCTGCAGCACCTAAAGTTTCTCAAGAAGCTTAATCAAATAATTTATATAATTGAAACCGTCCTTTAATACGGGGCGGTTTTTTTATTTTACCCCTTTTCCATGCTTTGCATTCACCACCATTCTACCGACCCTTATTTCAACATAGCTACTGACGAGTTCATATTCAAACATATGAACGAAGATTGTTTTATGCTTTGGAAAAATGACAACGCTATAATTGTCGGGAAGCATCAGAACACTATGGCTGAAATTAATGTGGACTATGTAAAGGAAAAAGATATAAAAGTAGTTCGCAGATTATCTGGAGGTGGAGCTGTTTATCATGATTTAGGAAACCTTAATTTTTCTTTTACCAGAACAGGAGAAAACACTGAAATGGTAGACTTTGAAAGATATACCAAGCCAATTATTGAAGTGTTGAACAATCTAGGCATTGCTGCAAAATTTGAAGGACGTAATGATTTAACTATCGAAGGTAAAAAATTCTCTGGAAACGCAGAACATGTGTTCAAAAACAAAGTTCTTCATCACGGAACAATTCTGTACTCTTCAGAAATGAAAGATGTTAGTGGTGCACTAAAAATTAATCCCTTAAAGTATAAAGACAGGGCTGTAAAATCTATTCCTAAGCGAGTTACTAATGTGTCAAACCACATGAAAGAGCCAATTGAATTAGAAGTGTTTACGCAAAAAATTATGGACCATGTTCTAGCAACATTCTCCGACGCAAAAATATATGAGTTTAGTGAGAGTGATTTAGCTCAAATTCGAAAAATACGAGATGAGAAGTACGCTACATGGGAATGGAACTTTGGGCATTCACCGAAATATAATTTCTTGCAGGGTGCACGAACTCCCGGTGGTACACTAGAAATAAACTTACAAGTAGAAAAAGGCATTATTAAAGATGCAAAATTCTTTGGGGACTTTTTTAATGTAAATGACGTTACGGAAATTGAGGAAGCCCTTATCGATTGCAAGCACGGTCAAGACGAAGTTCGGTCGGTGCTAGCCCAATTCGACTTAAAACAATACTTTCATAAAATGTCAGTTGCAGATATAATGGCTGTGTTTTTCTGATAACCGAATGTAGATTAATATGCCAACAATTCATCCATAACCTCGTACAACCGTTGTTGTGGTAAAAAATTAGTTTCCAAATCCGGATAAAACGGTACTGCAGTGTCTAACGATGCAACTCTTTTAACTGGAGCGTCAAGGTATTCAAAACATTGATCTGCTATTTCAGAAGCTAACTCACCCCCTATTCCTCCAAACATAGTATCTTCATGGAGAACAATTACTTTCCCTGTTTTCTTAGCGGAGGTAAAAACGCTCTCCCAATCCAACGGAACCAAAGTTCTTAAATCAAGGATGTCGGCATTAATCCCTTTTTCTTCAATTGCCTTTTTTGCCCAATGAACACCCATTCCATAAGTAATTATTGAAAGCTCATTGCCCTCTGTAACCAAATTAGCTTTCCCAAAAGGAAGGTTGTAATAACCTGTTGGGACTTCGCCGGTCATACTCCGATAAATCGCTTTATGTTCGAAAACCATAACAGGGTTAGGATCTTCAAATGCTGTAAGTAATAAACCTTTGGCATCGTATGCATTTGAAGGGTAAGCAATTTTCAAACCTGGAATATGGGTAAACCATGCTTCATTACTCTGTGAATGAAAAGGACCTGCTGCAACTCCTGCTCCTGTTGGCATTCTTATCACTACATCCGCATTTTGTCCCCAACGCCAATGAATTTTAGCCAAATTATTTACAATTTGATTAAATCCTTCAGTTACAAAATCAGCAAATTGCATTTCCATCATTGCTTTAAAACCATTAATGGATAAACCCAATGAACTGCCCACAATTGCTGCTTCACAAAGAGGTGTATTTCTTACTCTTGATTTTCCATATTTTGTAACTAGACCATCCGTTGCTTTAAATACTCCACCGTATTCTGCAATATCTTGCCCCATTAGTATAAGATTGTGGTGCTTTGCCATCGCTAATTCAATTGCATCTGCCACACTATCTATCATTCTCATTTCCTTTACTTTAGACGAAGGAATTTTTTCTTCAAAGTCAAAGTTGGCATATACATCTTGCAATTCAATTTCTGAAGAAACTTGAATTGTTTCTTCAGCATATGCTTTCTCTAAACCAAGTTCTATTTCTGCTTTTATCTCTGATCGTAGTAAATCAATTTTTTCCGAATTAAGTAAATTTTCAGCAACTAAGAAATTCTCATAATTAGCCAATGGGTCTTTTACTGCCCATTCTTCAATTAACTCTTTAGGTACATACTTTGTACCTGAAGCTTCCTCATGCCCCCTCATTCTAAACGTAATGCATTCTAAAAGAATTGGTCGTTGATTCCATTTCATTGACTCTTTTAGTTCGGTTACTTTCTGGTGCACTTCTAAAATATTATTTCCATCTACTTGGTGCGCTTCCATACCATAGCCAATCCCTTTATCTATGAATTGCTTGCATCTGAATTGTTCTGCACTTGGCGTAGAAAGACCATAACCGTTATTTTCTATGATAAAAATCACAGGAAGGTTCCAAACAGCTGCAACGTTTAAACTCTCATGAAAATCACCTTGACTGGTAGCACCATCACCTGTAAAAGCAATGGTTACCTTTTTGTTTTCTTTCAATTGATTCGCTAATGCGATTCCATCAGCAACGCCTAATTGAGAACCCAAATGAGAAATCATGCCAACAATATGATGCTCTTTCGAACCAAAATGAAAAGAACGATCTCTGCCTTTTGTGAACCCAGAAGCTTTGCCTTGAAATTGTGCAAACAATCGATGTAATTCAATTCCACGACTTGTAAAAACTCCCAAATTTCTGTGCATTGGCAACATGAATTCATCTTCTGAGGCTGCTTCGGTTGCCCCAACAGAAATAGCTTCTTGTCCAATTCCTGAAAACCATTTTGAAATTTTACCTTGACGTAATAAAATCAACATCTTCTCCTCAATCATTCGAGGCTTAAGCAATGCCGTATATAAATCAACTAACTGTTTATCAGTATATATTTGTCTTTCAAATTTCATCCTTTCCTTGATCTTCTAAGTATAACAACCGCAACAAATTTATTTGATTTTCACTAACTTTAAACCATCTAAAAACGGACTTATTAACAGATGAATGGGCAAGAAATAATCGTCACGATATTAATGGTATTGGCCGTTACCTATTTGGTGCGGTATTTTTATATGCAAACCAAATCTCACAAATGTGACGACTGTGGATTAATGGATATGAAAAAGAAAGGACGTTTTACCAAAATGAAATAGACTATCTAAAAACAAAAAATCCCTTGCAGACTTGCTAAGGGATTTTAAATATATACTCTTTTCAATTTCTATTTATTTGCCCATTTTCGAGCTTCAGGCAAATATTCTAAAATATCTCCAATTCTTCTGTCATCACTTGGATGTGTACTCATAAATTCTGGTGGTGCTTTCCCTCCAACTTTATCAGCCGCCATTCTTTTCCAAAAATCAGCAGCAGTCGCTGGGTCGTATCCGGCCATTGTCATAAAAACTAGTCCTAGCTTATCAGCTTCAGATTCATTGTTTCTTGAAAATTTTAATAACCCTAATTGAGAACCAATTCCAAAAGACTGATTAAAGACTGCCTGAACTGCAGGAGATGACCCACTTGTTCCAATTTGCGCGGCAGCTCCCAATCCCTGTGCCAACATTCCTTGGCTCATTCGTTCATTACCATGTCTTGCTATTGCACTGTCTCTTATACACATCTCCGAGCCCACGAGACAGGCAGAAATCTCG
>CAJXRL010000109.1 GCA_913059105.1 uncultured Flavobacteriales bacterium | reverse complement strand
CTACACAGAGTAGATCGTCGGCAGCGTCAGATGTGTATAAGAGACAGAAGAAAAAATTAGAAAATCGGAAGAAGAACGTAATGAAATGCGTTTTAAAGAAATGCAAAAGCAGTTAGAAGACCAGAAAAAGCTGACTGAAGAAATGAAACGCAAGCAGGAGCAAGGCTCTATGCAATTACAAGGAGAAGTTCAAGAGTTGGCCATAGAAGAATGGTTGGCAACACAATTTCCATTGGACACCATAGACGAAATTAAAAAAGGGGCTCGCGGGGGAGACTGCCTGCAAATTGTAAACACTCGCTCGGCTCAAAATTGCGGAACTATTTATTATGAAAGCAAGCGAACAAAAGACTTTCAACCAACATGGATAGAGAAGTTTAAGGCTGATATTAGGGTAAAAGGAGCCAATATTGGAGTTTTGGTAACTGAAGTTATGCCGTCTGATATGGACCGCATGGGATTGAAAGATGGAATTTGGATTTGTAATTACGATGAGTTTAAAGGTTTGTGCGCTGTTTTACGACAATCTATTATTCAACTAAGCACTGCGATTAGCACACAAGAAAACAAAGGTGATAAAATGCACATGTTGTATGACTTTTTGACTAGCAATACGTTCCGAATGCAAATTGAAGCTATAGTTGAAGGTTTTACCCAAATGAAAACGGATTTGGAAACAGAGAAAAGATCCTTTCAGCGCATTTGGAAACAGCGTGAAAAACAAATTGATAAAGTCACACTAAATACCATCGAAATGCATGCTTCTATTAAAGGAATTGCGGGTAATGCAATTCAATCGGTTAAGGCACTAGAATTACCTGGAGAGGACGAAGAGCTAGAATTGGGAATGTAGAAAAGAATTACAAATTAGGAATCAGGGAATTACGAATCTTTCAATTATTAAATAACATTCTGCCAAGCACCTGCATTGTGGCACGTTATTTCATTCTTAAGCAACGTGTTTTTTGCTTGACCAGCTCTCATTCCTGATTTGCAAACCACAATTACTTCTTTACCCTTCAATTGTTTAATCTTTCCATTTAGGTTCTGCAAAGGAATATTTTTGCTCCCTTTTGCATGTCCTGATTGGAATTCTTGAGGAGATCGAACATCTACGACTACAGCTCCTTTTGCAATTAGTGCGATGTAATCTACTGGTGTTCCGAAAATTTGCTTTTTTATGTTTTGAAAGAATCCCATGTTATTTTGTTTTCTGCAATAGTACGAATGCACTAAATTTTTGAAAGTAACATAAGTTACTAAGCCTAATTCTGCGTTATAAATCAATAATTTCGCGGCTCAATAGTAGCATATGATTTCAGTAGACGGTTTAGAAGTAGAATTTAGTGGACAAACCTTATTTGAAGGGGTTTCATTTGTCGTAAATGAGAACGATAAGATTGCTTTGATGGGAAAGAACGGTGCTGGAAAAAGCACCATGATGAAGATCATTGCAGGGGAGCAGAAGCCAAATAAGGGTAAAGTTAACTTTCCAAAGGACTATGTTATTGCGTACTTACCACAGCATTTACTGACTGAAGACGATTGCACTGTTTTTGAAGAAACATCAAAAGCTTTCAAGGAGATATTTTCCATGAAGGAGGAGATGGATTCGATTAATAAACAATTGGAAACAAGAACCGATTATGAGTCGGAAGCATATATGAAGCTTATTGAAAGGGTAAGTGAGTTGGGTGAAAAGTTCTATTCCATTGAGGAAATTAACTACGACGCTGAAGTCGAAATGGCCTTAAAAGGTCTTGGTTTTAAAAGGGAAGACTTCACCAGACAAACATCTGAGTTTAGTGGTGGTTGGAGAATGCGAATTGAATTGGCTAAAATTCTTTTACAAAAACCTGATTTAATACTATTGGATGAGCCAACCAATCACATTGACATCGAGTCGGTTATATGGTTAGAGCAGTTCTTAATTCACAAAGCAAAAGCGGTTGTTGTTATTTCTCACGATCGTGCATTCATTGACAACATCACCACTCGTACAATTGAAGTAACGATGGGTCGTATTTATGACTACAAGGCAAACTACAGTCATTATTTGCAGTTAAGAGAAGATCGTAGGTTACATCAATTAAAGGCGCATGCCGAACAGCAGAAGTTGATTGCTGATAACATGGTTTTTATCGAGCGCTTTAAAGGAACCTACTCAAAAACCAACCAAGTAAATTCTAGAGAACGTATGTTGGAAAAGCTAGAGATTATTGAAATTGATGAAATCGATACCTCTGCTTTGCGCCTGCGTTTTCCGCCTTCACCTCGTTCGGGAGATTATCCAGTAACAGTGAAAGAAGTATCAAAAAACTACGGCGATTTACAGGTGTTTAAAGATGCAAGCTTCTCCATTTCGAGAGGAGAAAAAGTCACTTTTGTAGGACGAAATGGCGAAGGCAAATCCACCATGATCAAAGCCATTTTAAATGAAATTGAGGTTGAAGGCACTTGTGCGTTAGGTCATAATGTCAAGGTGGGATATTTTGCTCAAAATCAAGCATCTTTGTTAGATACTGGCTTAACCATTTTCCAAACAGTGGATGAAGTAGCAACTGGAGAAGTAAGAACTCAGATAAAGAATTTATTGGGGGGATTTATGTTCAGAGGTGACGACATTGACAAAAAGGTAAGCATGTTGTCTGGTGGTGAGAAAACTCGCTTAGCGATGGTTAAACTACTATTAGAACCGGTTAATTTGTTAATCCTAGATGAACCTACCAACCACCTTGATTTGAAATCGAAAGATGTGCTAAAGGAGGCCTTGAAAAATTACGATGGAACACTAATTTTGGTTTCTCACGATAGAGACTTTTTAGGGGGCTTGTCGGAAAAAGTATTTGAGTTCAAGAATAAACGAGTTATCGAGCATTTTGAAAGCATTGATGCATTTCTAGAACGCAATCGAATTAGCAACTTAAAAGAGCTAGATTTAAAATAAAGGTTTAATAGTCAAACTTTCATTTAAACTATCACAAGGGAAACTTGTCCTAGTATTCGTGTAATTTGTGCAAGTGATCTATAGTATTGAATGCTCAACTTTGAAGTTGTAAGGTTTTAAAAAACTTATTAATTTAATTTCTGTTTGTTAAGCAGTAATACTAAAATAGAGGACGGATGATAAATTGGAACGATGTTATAAAATACGCGAACAAAGGAGTGCCTGCTCCAGATCGAAGAGTTGAAAAAAGTGAAGCAGAATGGAAAGCACTATTAACTCCTGAACAATTCAGCATTGCCAGACTAAAAGGCACAGAACGAGCAGGAACAGGTGCGTTATGCAGCACTTACGATGCTGGAAAGTACAGCTGCATTTGTTGTGATACGGAATTATTTGATTCCACAATTAAGTTTGAATCGGGTAGTGGTTGGCCAAGTTTCACAGCGCCAATAAAAGAGAATGCAATCAAATATGACAAAGATGAATCATTTGGTATGGTCCGGGTAGAAGCATTATGTAATACTTGCGACGCTCATTTGGGACATGTTTTTCCAGATGGCCCTGAACCAAGTGGTCTGCGGTATTGCGTGAACTCAGAATCGATTCAATTAATAAAAGAGGAGGCTCAAAATGAAAAATGAAATAGCAGTATTTGGAGGCGGATGTTTTTGGTGCATCGAGGCCGTAGTTCAGCGATTAAAAGGCGTGGAGAAAGTAGAATCAGGATATACAGGTGGAACTGTTCCCGGGATACCAACCTACAGAGAAGTTTGCTCAGGTTTAACGGGCCATGCTGAAGTAGTTCGTGTAACGTTTAATTCGGAAGAGTTATCTTATAAAGATTTGATTACTATCTTCATGACAAGTCATGATCCAACTCAAATGAATGGACAAGGAGCGGATCATGGTACTCAATATCGATCGGTAATTTATTACCAAAATGAGGAACAAAAACAAGTTGTGGAGACTGTTTTTAAGGATTTAAAAGATGCTTTTCCAGCGCCGATTGTAACAGAATTAGCAGCTGCTCAAGAATTTCATGAAGCAGAAGAAAATCATCGTAATTATTACAATGAGAATTCCGACGCGGGTTATTGCAGAGCAGTGATTAATCCAAAAATATCAAAATTGAGAGCAATGTATGCTGATCGATTAAGAACAGAATAATTCATAAAATCTAAACTATGCAAAGAGTAATTGATACTATAAAAAACTACTTTCAACAAAAACAGGAAGGAAATGAAAGTGTTAGCACACCTGAGTTGGTATGCCCAACTTGTTGGGGAGTAAGTGAATGGGATGGGAAGTATTATGAAGTTGTAAAAGATAAACACTTAACTAGTAGTAAAATATATCAGAGTTTTATAAGTAAGGTGGTCGATGTTCATGTTAAAAAAACGCACCAGCATGGTGACAAATACATTTGTATAACCTGTGATAAGCAGATCAATTAAATGAACCAACTTTCAGAATATAAGAACAATCCTAGCTTTTCAATAAACCTTAAGGCAGATTCGGAGAAAAATAATTTTACCCGACAGGTAAATCATGCTCATTTCTCATTGGCCAATTCCGTACAACCAAAGAAACCGGAGTGGGTGCATCTTTCTTCTTCGTTTTTGAAGGACTATGAAGTAGAAGTAGGAGATAAGGACAAATTATTAAAACTGTTAAGTGGAGCAGAGAAGTTCGATGATTTTGAAAGCTATGCCATGTGTTACGGCGGTCATCAATTTGGTCATTGGGCAGGTCAGCTAGGCGATGGCCGAGCAATAAACATTGCAGAATTAGAAGTAAACGGGGAAAATTTAAAATTTCAATTGAAAGGAGCCGGACCAACGCCTTATTCTCGTCGAGCTGATGGGTTTGCTGTTTTGCGTTCTTCCATAAGGGAATACCTGTGTAGCGAAGCGATGCATCATTTAGGTATTCCAACTACGAGAGCTTTGTCTTTGGTTAAAACTGGAGATTTGGTTTCCAGAGACATGTTGTACAATGGAAATCCAAAAGATGAATTTGGTGCTGTAGTTTGTCGAGTTTCTCCTTCATTCATTCGATTTGGAAGTTTCGAAATATTTGCTTCTCGTGGCGAAAAAGAAGAATTGAAGCAATTGGTCAATTACACCATTAAAAATCATTTTCCGGAGCTTGGAGAGCCATCAAAGGCCACTTATTTAGCCTTCTTTAAGGAAGTGGTGAACCGGACAAAAGAGTTAATGATTCATTGGCAAAGAGTGGGCTTTGTGCACGGAGTTATGAATACGGACAATCTATCTATTTTGGGTCAAACTATTGATTACGGACCTTACGGTTGGCTTGAAAATTATGATCCGGCGTGGACGCCCAATACAACTGATTTGGAACATAAACGCTATCGTTTTGGAAGGCAACCAAATGTTGCCTTGTGGAATTTAACGCAATTGGCAAATGCGCTATATCCATTAATTGAAGAAGTTGAACCTCTTCAACAAATCTTGCATGAATACAAGAGAGATTACACCTTGGGTTTCCACAAAATGATGTGCGAAAAATTGGGACTTTATGTACAAGAAGAAATTAATGAGGAGTTTATAACTCAATTGGAAGATTACATGGAGAAATCTCAAGTAGACATGACCCTATTCTTTCGAGAGTTGAGTGCTGAAAAAGCGATGGATTTTAACTCGTTTTTGGATATTTTGGAAAAGTCTACTTATTTATCTGCTGACGAATTGAAAGCACAACAAACGCATTGGGAAATGTGGTTTGGCAAGTATCAGGTTCATATTGAAAAAGAGAAAATAGATTCAACTCAGCGAAGTGTGCAAATGAAAACCATCAATCCAAAATACGTGCTTCGAAATTACATGGCTCAAATCGCGATAGACGCTGCGGAAAAGGGAGATAATAGTGTGGTTGAAGAACTATATGACTTGTTACTTCATCCTTACAGCGATCAACCTGAAATGGAAAAGTGGTATACAAAACGACCTGATTGGGCCATGAATAAGGTAGGTTGTTCTATGTTATCTTGTAGTTCTTAAGATGAGTGAAGCAGAAAAAATAAAATTATATGGTGACAAATCTTGTCATAAGACGCACTATTATATTGACTTTTTAAGGGAGACAGGACTGCCATTTTCTTTCTACGATATAAAAAAAGACAAAGAAAAGGAACTTGAATTAAGTAGTCTTTATTCATCTGGTAAAGCAAATTTCCCAACCTTGCTTATCGGGCATAAAAAATTAAGGAATCCAAGTGATGAGGAACTTTCCAAGTGGCTGTCTAGAATTGAGCCGGCCAATTACAAAGATTTAGCGAAGCCAGCACACAACAGCGAAAAATTCAATTTTACTTGTGGAATTAACAAAGCTGAAGGTGACTGTAGCGATGCTATAGGATATTAGAGAACTAAAACTGGTCGTAGAATTTATTAATGCCAAATAACTCGAATTCCTAACCCGTGGTTGAAGCCATAAGGTTGAAACGCTTCGCTTAAATTAACTTGAACATAGGACAGGTTGTAATAGAAGTCAGTTGTTAAATGGTCCATTAATCTATATTTAAAGCCTAAACCTGTTCCTCCACCATAACCTATGCCGCCTAAGCGTTGATTTGGTCGGTCAAAAGCAACGTGAAATATTTCATACTCTTGGTTGTTGATGACAAAGTAGTTTCGACGCATTTGGGTGTTATTTAAACTTCCAAAAACAGAGAAATACAGATTTGCGTATTCATCATGGTACATACTAAATTGAGCTCCTAAGTTTAAGTGAAACCGATTTTCTTCACCAAAAATGGGAATTTGCTCATAGGTTGGACCAACAAAACCATTGTTAGGGTCGTCAATTGACAAAGTAAAAAAATGCTCAAACTTGAGTTGGGTAATGTTTACATCAAGATATAAGTCAATGACTTCACTCAGGTTGTATTCTACATGCAAACCAATTTCTGAGGCAGTTCGATAAGTTGACTCTACAGGGTAGGCATCATCTTCCAAACGAAAACTCGGACCGTAGATACTCTGAAATGTTTGATTTAGTAGAGGTTGTTCAAAAAGAACAAATTCAACTCCAAAAGGAGTGATTGTTGGTCGTCCAGAATAAATTTCCGCGGTCTTATGGCTCGAGAAGTAAGCTCCAAAGTTAATTCCGAAAGAAAACTTAACGGTGTCCTCAAATTCTTCGTCTTCATCGTAGTCGTAATCATCTTGAGCGGAGATACTGCTTGTCAATAAGAAAAACGAAAGAAAGCTTAAAAATAATTTACTTCTCATAATTGACAAAGGTACATATCGAGATTAAATAGATGGTGCTTAACTAGCATCATATAGAGTTGAATTTTTACAGTTCAAATATAATAAAGCTAAGTCCCAAATTAAGAATGTAATTTTCTGGCGTGGCAAATAAAGATCAAAAAGAAATTCTTTTACAGTTGGTTCGCATGCAAATGCCTTTCGGCAAGTACAAAGGTCGTTTGATGGCTGATCTTCCTGAACACTATCTGGTATGGTATCGTCAAAAGGGATTTCCAAAAGGACAGTTAGGTGTTTTAATGGAAACCGTTTACGAAATTAAACTGAATGGATTAGATGATATTTTACGTGGTCTAAAAAAGTTTAAATAGAATTAGTTTTTTATTTCTTACGCTGGTTCTACTCCTTTTAATGAGAATTATGGTTTATTTTGCAAACTGTAACTGCAAAACCTGCGTATATTTTACAGGATTACCCTAACAAATTGGATGGACCACATAGTTTTAGAAAAAATTCCGCATAAACGAATACGTACTTTTATCCAAGAACAAATTGAAAATGATGTTCAATCGGTGAAAGATTTAGAAGTCTCTTTTAATTTGGGAGATTCAACGAAAGAATTTAGAAAGCACGAAAAGATTTTTTTGGCAAATCATAACATAGAAGACGTTTGGAATTTCTATAATACAACAGGTCCTAACAAAGTGTTCAAGGATAAACTAGTTTCATTTTCTTTAATGCTTTCTAAAAAAAAGGAATCCGAAGTATTGTATAAGGACGAACCTTTTTCAAAGGCGGAAATTGGGCAAGTCTATTTTATGAATTTGAATATTTTTAAAGGCTTGCTGCAAATTGCAGTTTCCTATGAAATTGTTGAAATTAATGAAGTAGAAAAAAAGATAACCTTCTCTTACATCAAAGGAGGTAAGTCTATTGGATTTCAACAAATTTATATGAAGTCATTAGGAGATAATGAGACTCAAATTATTCATACGACTTATTACAGAAGTAATTCTATAATGAGAGATCGTTATATGTATCCGTATTTTCATTCAAAAGTTTTAAAAGAGTATCATTCAAGTATGATTGACTTTATGAGAGTTAAGCTGTCGAACTAAATACTTTCCAGTTATTTTACAGATCTCTCAATTTGCAGCATATGCCGTTTCTGTCTCTTATACACATCTGACGCTGCCGACGATCTACTCTGTGTAGAT
>CAJXRL010000108.1 GCA_913059105.1 uncultured Flavobacteriales bacterium | reverse complement strand
TACACAGAGTAGATCGTCGGCAGCGTCAGATGTGTATAAGAGACAGGGTTAATTCAAACTGCATATTGCTATTTTCAGTTGCGAATTTAACTTTAATCCTATAAATTTTGGCTTTTTATGCTGACTCAATCATATTAGTCAGTTCTATGAACTCTTGAACACTCAATTGTTCTGGACGCTTGTTGAATAAATCCATAGCTTTCAAGTCATCCGTTAAAAATTGTTTCAACGAATTTCGCATGGTTTTTCTACGTTGGTTGAACGATACTTTTACAATTTGTTTAAATAGTTTCTCGTCGCAAGGCAGTTTTTTTACGTTGTTTCTTTTCAAACGAATTACAGCAGATTTTACTTTTGGCGGCGGATCAAAAACATCCTCATGCACCGTAAATAAATAGTCAATGTCGAAATAAGCTTGTAGCAAAATTGAAGTAATACCGTACACCTTAGAACCTTCCTTCGAAGCAATTCTTTGCGCTACTTCTTTCTGAAACATTCCAACTACTTCAGAACATTGGTCTTTGTATTCTAAAGCTTTAAAAAGTATTTGAGTTGAAATGTTATAAGGGAAGTTTCCTAATATGCCAAAGGGCTCATTGCCATAGATAGTTTTTAAATCAATTGCTAAAAAGTCGCCATCAATTAATTGGTCGTTGTCTATCCAGTCTTCTTTCTTAAGGTATTCAATAGATTCTGTGTCAATATCAATTACAGTGAGCTTAAGGTCTTCTCTTTTTTGAATAAACTTCGTGAGCACTCCCATCCCGGCGCCAACTTCTAAAACGTTATTCAACTTTCCGTCTATATTGAAAGCTTCAACCGTATCTTTTGCAATACTTAAGTCAGTTAAAAAATGTTGGCCTAATTGTTTTTTGGCTCTTACCCTTTTTGCCATTAGGCGAATTCTAATAAAGTTCTAAATGCGGCAAATTTACCTTCGTAGCGATCTAAGTGTTCTTTCTGCAATGCAGGGGCCTTTTGCACTTGATATTGGTGCAAATCAGCCATACTAGCGCAAGTGTACTGAATGTTGTAGCTGATGCCTTCTTCGTCCTCTTGTCTAGAAATCACCTTTAGCATACGGTGGGCACTAAAATAGCCTGTCGCCATTACATCCGGAATATGCTTGCTCTTCATCCAAGCTAACCAATCCTCATGTATGGAATTTTCAATGTTTACGGTTACGCTATAAACTATCATAATCTCAATTAATTTCTTCGTCTAATTTATCCCCTCTCAATGATCTAAACCTCTTCCGGGCTTCAACTACGAATAAACTAGACGGGTAA
The DNA here is from genome assembly GCA_913059105.1 of uncultured Flavobacteriales bacterium. GTDB lineage: Bacteria > Bacteroidota > Bacteroidia > Flavobacteriales_E > Vicingaceae > NORP294. The sequence goes on along the minus strand of CAJXRL010000108.1, from coordinate 7,128 downwards.
GTAGTTAGCAATGATTTATATAATTCCATTGCTTTTTCTTTATTATTAAATTCTTCTTCTTCTAACTTAGCCAAGGCAAATAAAGCATCGTCTCCAAGTAAATCTTCAGCGAATCCTGCGATCAATTCTTTCAAAAATCCTGCTGCTTCAGTGTACTCCCTTTTTTCAATTGACATCTTGTATTTTGTAAATAAAATATCATCCTGCAAAGTTGTAAAAGGGAAAAACTTAGGAATTGAATCTAAAACAATAGTTGCTTTGTCAAAGTCTTTTTTGAAAATTAGCAAATCTGCAATGGCATACATTTGTAATGGCTCAATTATGCTATCTCTTCCAACGTTGTCAGTTATTAATAAAGATAAATCCATCGCATCATTTGAGATGAGTTTTGAGGTAGAACCTTTTAAAACATCTAACTGTGCTTGCGCCCAATAGAAGTCTCCCGTATAAAAAGCAACTTTAGCATTTTTATATTTTGCTATTTCTCCTAATCTGTCATATTTGAATTCTTTTTCTACCTGAGAGTACAGCAATGAGGCTTCCCATATTTCATCATTTAAGAGATATAAATCAGCTAATTCTATTTTTGTTTCAGCTTTTACTTGATTTTTTATTCCCTGCATGTTTATCACTTCAGTCAGCATTGCAATTCCTGCAGGAATACTATCTAAATAGTAGGCTTGTAATTCCGCAAGACCTCTGATTAAAGGAATTGTTAAAGAGCTTTTCCCTAATTCATAAATAGTTGATTGATATGCGATTGTTAAGTTTTTAAAATCTTCATTTGAATAATCTTTTTTGCCTAAAACTTTTTGCTTTAGTACTTCTACCAATCTCATTTTCGACTGCAAAAAATAGGGCGAATCTTTAAGTCCAATCACATAGTTAAATGATTTCTCAGCTGTTGAAAGATGCTTATTTGAAAGAGCAAGAATTCCTAAATCATAAACTCGTTTACCCTGTTCGCCATTCTTACGGTCCAAAGCTTTTGCTTGAATGAAAGCTCCAGTAAAATTTTTATCCTGGATATAAAGCCAAATTAACATTTCAGAAAAAACCTCTTTGCTTGGTTCCTTCTGAATTTTGCGCAATAAAGTTTCTTTTAACTTATTTTTTTGTGTGCCTTCTGGGTCTGGGTTTAGCAGTCTGGCAAATAGACTCTGTATAGTCTGAATGTAACTTCTGTTGCCTCCTAAAATAGTAAGGTATTCTTCTATCATCTCATCTGTCTTTCCAAGTCTTGAGTATGTATTGGCAAGCTCAAATTGGTACAGACGATTGTTCCTAAAAGCTTTTCTTGCTCTTAAATAAATTTCTTCGGAATAAGTGTAGTGTTTGTATTTGTTAAACTGATTTGCAATAATATTTGTCAATCGGTTGTCTTTTAAAGCAACAGAAACGGCCTTTCTAAAACTCTTGTCTGCGTCTTTTTCAAGTTTTTGAACAAAGGAAATGTGACCTTTGTCTACAAGGAATTCGGCTCTTTGAGGAAATTGCCTAACCCTTCTTTTTACCATTTTCTCAGCCGAACTGTAATCTTTCTCGGCTAGGTATAATTCGTACAAATCGTAATAATAACTATCGGAGCTTGATTTTTTTAAAAGCTCTTCATAGTAGCTAATTGCTTTTATATTTTTACCATTGTTTTTGGCTTGTTTAGCTAAAGCCGCTAAAGTCCGCAGATCATTTGTCTGAGCCCAGCTTGCAGTGTTAGCAAACAACAATAGTGAGAAAAAAATGAGCGTAAACGCCTTATTCATTTAGGTTTGCTTTGTACGCTGTAATAACAGAATCAATTTCTCCTATTAAACCGTTGTATTGGATTGTTCCTTGTTCTACGGCAGCTTTAAGTTGATTATTCGCCATTGATAATTCATCATAATTTGCCTTTTCTAAAGCATAATAGCGTTCAAACTGTTTTTCTTCAACCAAACGTTTTGAAACGTCATGGTTTAAATCTACCATTTGCTGTTTCAGAATATTAGCTTCTGTTTTAATGGTAAAGTACTCTCCACGAATAAACCCCATTTCTTTTCGAAGTTGGACAAAAGCATCTAATTTGAAAATTATTGCAGGCTCTAATGTATCAACCATCTGACTCTGAATGAAGTTCTTCCTTTCAAAAAAGCTATCAGTTAATCTGGTTAATTCAATGCTATCTAACGCATTTAAAAATTGAGCAACAGAGTCAACTTTACTCGTTAGTTGCTGTAAACTATCTTGTTGGTTTGAATTTATTTTCGGGCCACAAGCAACAAAAAATGAGCTAAAAATTAAGAGAATAACAATACTATTTTTCATATTAATCAATTTTGTCAAACTTAGTGTAAGGTACTAATTCCTCAGGAATTTTGATTCCATCTTCAACCTGATTGTTCTCCAATAGAGCAGCCATAATTCTAGGTAATGCTAGCGCACTGCCATTTAGGGTATGGGCTAATTCTATTTTACCCTCTTTGTTTTTAAATCGAAGTTTTAAACGGTTGGCCTGAAAGGTTTCAACGTTTGAAACTGAACTCACTTCTAACCATCGGTTTTGCGCTGCAGAATACACTTCAAAGTCATAGGTAATGGCAGCTGTGAATCCCAAATCTCCACCACAAAGTAGGAGAACTCTATATTGCAGTCCTAGCTTGTTTAATAACCCTTTAATGTGATCGACCATATGGTCCAACGCCTCATATGATTTAGAAGGGTGTGTAATTTGGATAATTTCTACTTTGTCAAATTGATGGAGTCTATTTAAACCTCTAACATCTTTTCCGTAAGAACCGGCCTCTCTTCTGAAGCAAGGAGTGTAGCCACTTTTTTTAATTGGGAAGTCACTTTCCTTCAATATTACGTTACGGTAAATATTTGTAATCGGCACTTCAGCTGTAGGAATAAGATATAAATCATCTTCGCCTACATGGTACATTTGCCCTTCTTTATCAGGAAGTTGACCTGTTCCGTAACCTGAAGCTTCGTTCACAACAAGCGGTGGAATAACTTCTCCATATCCTGCATTTTCAGCTTCATCTAAAAAGAAGTTAATTAACGCACGTTGAAGTTTGGCTCCTTTTCCCAAATAAACAGGAAATCCAGCACCGGCTATTTTAACTCCAACTTCAAAATCAATTAGACCATATTGTTTGGCCAAATCCCAATGAGGGGCAGCGTCAAAGTCGAACGTGCACGCTTCACCATGTTCCGACAAGATTTTATTGTCAGCGTCGGAGTTGCCGTTTGGCACGATCTCATTTGGTACATTTGGTAGCTGATATAACAAATTGATTTGAGCTTCTTCAATCTCGTGAAGTTTTGTTTTTTCTTCTGAACTTTTCTCCTTCAGTAATTTAGTTTGCTCTTTCAGTTCATTAGCTTCAACTGCTTTCCCGCTCTTGTACAATTCGCCAATTTGTTTGGCCAACTTATTACTCTCTGCCAAATCATTGTCCATAGATTGTTGAGTTCCTTTTCGTTGCTCGTCAAGCTCCAAAATTTCGTCTATGGTTTCTATAGCTTCCAAATTTCTTTTGGTAAACCTTTCAATGATTAAATCTCTATTTTCTCTAATGTAAGGAATTTGTAACATTCTAATAATTTATTCAGCCCGCAAAGGTACAAGAGTTTACTTGAAGATAGTGGCTCTACGGCTTACTATTTTAGTCCGGTTTCTTGGCGGTTTGGTAATGCTATATAGCTAATGGGTGTAGGCGTTAAAAAAACAAAACCCTAGCATACAATCTATTTGAAATAGAAGTAAACTAGGGTTTGAAAAGTTTAAAAAATCTTAATTACGCTTCAGCGATCGTCTTCACGTGAACGAATGATTTTTTATTTGCTCTTTGTTGAAAAGTAACGATACCGTCTTTCAAAGCATATAGGGTATGGTCTTTTCCCATTCCTACATTTTCACCTGGGTGATGCTTCGTGCCTCGTTGACGAATAATGATGTTACCTGCAATAGCGCCTTGGCCACCGAAGATTTTTACACCTAGTCGTTTACTTTCCGAGTCTCTACCGTTTTTAGAACTACCGGCTCCTTTTTTATGTGCCATGATCTATGAGTTTTTTCTGTTTATATGAAATCAATACAGTCTTTTGTCTGTATGATTATTTATCTTCTTTTTTATCTGCCTCTTTCTTAGGAGCGGCTTTTTTTGCAGCAGGTTTCGCTTTAGCTGGAGCTTTTTTAGCTTCAGCCTTTGGAGCTGCTTCCTTTTTCGGAGCTGCTGCTTTTGGAGCTTTCGCCTCAGGTGCTTTTACAACTTCTTTCTTAGGAGCGGCTGCAGCCTTTGGAGCTGCCTCAACTTTTACTGCTTCAGCTTTCTTAGGTGCTGCTTTTTTAGCAGTTCCTTTTCCGAAACCAGTGATTTCTACTTTCGTCAGGTATTGACGATGGCCATTTCTCTTTTTATAGCCTTTTCTTCTTTTCTTTTTGAAGACGATTACTTTATCGCCTTTAAGGTGTTCCAAGATTTTTCCTGAAACAGATATACCTTCTACAGCTGGGGCGCCAACTTCAATCTTGTCTCCATCTGCAGTCAAAAGAACGTTATCAAAAGTAACTTTTGATCCTTCTTCTTCTTCCAAACGATGAACAAATATTTGTTGATCTTTTTCTACCTTGTATTGTTGCCCTGCTATCTCTACAATTGCGTACATGCGGTAAGGGTTTAATTTAAAATCCCAAAAATTGGGAGGGCAAATTTAGTAAAAGCCTTTCATACAGACAACATCTATTTGTTACTTTTTAGAGTTGAGTTTACTAATTAACTCTTTTCGCTCTAACTGGTTGTCCTTGTTGACAATGTAAATTCCTGTTAAAATAATAGCAATGCAGATAAATTGGAGTGTTTGAACGCTTTCTCCATCCAAAATCCCCCAAAAAATTGCAAATACAGGAATGATATAAGTAACGGAAGAGGAAAATACTGCTGATACTTTCTTAATTAGCATATTAAATAATATTACAGCTATTGCAGTTCCAAATACAGCTAATAGCAAAATGTAAAATAAGTTCAAGCTCGCAGTAGCGTCTGTTTTTAAAACATCAATAAAATCGGTATTAAATAAATGTACAGCGGCAAAAGGGCCAGTAAATAAGAAACCAAATGAGGTAATATTAATTGCTCCAACTTCAGACAAAAATGTCTTAATGAAGTTGATGTTTGTAGCATACATGATAGTGGCCATCACTACAAGGCTGGCGTATATTAAATTTCCTTCCTCTACATTTAAATTCCCAGAGGAAAAAATTAGCCCTATTGCGCCGATTAGACCTAATACAACTCCCCCGATCTTCATCCAGCGAAAGCCTAACTGAAAAAAAAGCAATCCAATTACTACTGTGAAAAGGGGGACTAGTGAATTTAGCATTCCTGTTAATGAACTGCTAATTTGAGTTTGAGCCAAAGGAAATAGGTAGGCTGGAATTCCACTACCTAATAAGCCGGCAATGCAAATCCTCCACCATTGATTTTTCTTAATTTTTGTAAAGTTGCGAAAGAGAACAGGAGAAAGAAATATCGCTGAGATTACAATTCTCAGCGAAGCGACTTGATCCCAACTAAAAGACAGGAGTCCTTTTTTCATTAAAATAAAGGAACTGCCCCAAACGAATGCTAAGAATAAAAGCAGAGTCCATTGAATTGAAGGTTTATCTAAGTTGGGCATCTATTGAAATTAGTGGGCAAAAGTAGTTTCTTAAAAGCTACTACAGGTTATTTGGGAATATTTTGATGCTTAAATGAACAGTAATAGCACTTTTAGGGTTAAATTTGTTCAAATAATTTTACCGCTATGAAAAAGTTACTAATCCTATCGTTCTCTTTTGCTGTTTTATTCACTGCTTGTGGAGATTCTAAAACTTCATCAAATGAAGCAGAGTTAATTGAAATTGCAACTCCTGAAGAAAAGAGTGAAAATGATGTATTGGCCGAGAATAAGGTTGAAGTAAAAATGGAAGTAGAGGGCATGACGTGCGCCATGGGATGTGCGAAATACATAGAAGATAAAGTCGGAGGAATGGGAGGAATTATCGCTTCTAACGTAAATTTCGAAGAGAAGATGGCAACTTTTGAGTTTGATAAAACACAAACTTCACCAGAAGATATTCAACAATTTATTAACGATATTCATGAAGGTCAATACAAAGCAAAAATTGCCACTTCTGACTCAAACTTAGAAATTGAGGATAATAGCGATACTGATGAGAAAGAGATAACAGCTTCTGTTAAAGAACGACTTAATATTTCTTTCCCTCAATTGTTTACCTATTTTATTAAGAGCATTAGATAAACCTTTTTAGAGCGAATTTAAAAATGGCTTAGCGAAATTTTGTACTATGGAAAACCATTCTCAAACCCTTGAGAACAACCAACTCCAAACTTCTTCTCGAAAAAATAACAAGGCAATTATTATATGGTTGCTGACCGGCTGTTTTCTCATTTTCATAATGGTAGCCATTGGCGGATTAACTCGTTTGACACATTCCGGTCTTTCAATGGTAGAGTGGAATCTCTTTGGAAGCAATCCGCCTAGCTCACAGACTGATTGGGAAGTTTTATTTAATAAGTACAAGCAATATCCAGAATACCAATTGATGAATTTTAACTTTTCGTTGGAAGAGTTTAAATCCATTTTTTATTGGGAATACGGTCATCGGATGTTTGGTCGAGTAATAGGGCTAGTGTTTATATTACCGTTTTTCTGGTTTTGGTTTCAAAAGAAAATAAATAAAGTACTCATGCCTAAACTGGTGCTACTTCTTTTTATGGGAGGGTTTCAAGGCTTGTTGGGGTGGTATATGGTTAAAAGTGGGCTGAAAGCAATTCCCGATGTCAGTCATTATAGATTAGCAATGCACCTAACAACTGCTTTTTTAACCTTTGCTTATACTTTCTGGGTAGCACTTGGATTGATGTACCCTAAGTCAAAAGGGGGTGGTAGTCATTCCTTCAAAAAGGGGTTCCACTTACTTTTTCTATTGGTGGTTGTGCAAATAATATGGGGCGCTTATGTTGCTGGATTGAATGCAGGGATGGTTTATAATACTTGGCCGAAAATGGGCAAGCAGTGGATCTGTCTCTTATACACATCTGACGCTGCCGACGATCTACCCCGTGTAGATCTCGGTGGTCGCCG
>CAJXRL010000107.1 GCA_913059105.1 uncultured Flavobacteriales bacterium | reverse complement strand
AGATTTCTGCCTGTCTCGTGGGCTCGGAGATGTGTATAAGAGACAGGTCTAAAGCAATGTCACAATGGTCGGTTGAGAAAAACCATCCTCTCCAGAACCAATCTAAATCTGTTCCCGAAGCATCTTCCATTATTCTAAAAAAATCGGCAGGGGTAGGGTGTTTAAATTTCCAGGTTTGTGCATATTGTCGAAAGGCATGGTCGAAAAGTTCTCTACCCATTATAGTCTCTCTTAATATGTTTAAAGCTGTTGCAGGTTTGCCGTATGCATTGTTACCAAATTGGAAAATTGATTCAGAATTGGTCATTATTGGAGTGATGTTACTCTTATCTCCTTTCATGTAATCTACAATTTTATGCGCTGGTCCTCTTCGTGAAGGGTAGTTTACATCCCATTCCATTTCAGCTAAGTACTGACAAAAGGTATTTAGTCCTTCATCCATCCATGTCCATTGCCTCTCATCAGAGTTTACAATCATCGGGAAAAAGTTGTGACCCACTTCATGAATAATTACTGAAATAACTCCGTATTTGTGACGAGCCGTATACGTTCCATCTTTTTCAGGTCTACCATAGTTAAAGCAAATCATCGGGTATTCCATTCCTATGCTTTTGGAATTCACTGATATAGCAACTGGATAAGGATAGTCGAACGTAGTTTTAGAATAACTTTTAAGCGTTAAAGCAACTGCTTTTGTAGAGTACTCTTCCCATAATGGATTACCTTCTTTTGGGTAATAACTCATCGCCATAACCGTTCGTTCGCCGAACTTAACGCCAATAGCATCCCAAATAAATTTTCTAGATGAAGCGAATCCAAAATCTCTTACATTTTCAGCATGGTAAACCCACGTTTTCTTTCCGCTTGCTTTTTTCTTTTCAATTTTCTCTGCTTCAGACTGTGTTGTAATTAAAACGGGTTGAGTTGCTGTTTTCGCTTGTTCTAGCCTTTCAATTTGTTTGCTAGTTAAAACTTTATCAGCGTTTTGTAAAACGCCTGTTGAAGCAATGGTGTGGTCTTCAGGTACTGTAATGCTTACCTTATAGTCGCCAAAAGGCAAGGTAAATTCACCTCGACCTAAAAATTGTTTGTTTTGCCATCCTTCAACATCGTTGTAAACAGCCATTCTTGGAAAGAATTGGGCAATAGTATATAAGTAATTGTCTTCATCTTCAAAATATTCATATCCTGATCTACCACCAATTTGCATTCTGTCATTGATGTTGTACCACCATTTTATTTTAAATGAAAAGCTCTCTCCTGATTTTAACGGTGCATTTAAATCAATACGCATCATGGTTTTGTTCACAGTGTAGTTTAGATCTTTACCGTCTGTTCCTTTTACAAAATCCAATTTAAAGCCTCCATCAAAGTCATTCATCATGCGTTTCAAATTTTTGAACGACATGCTTTCACCAATACTGCTTTGTGAAATTTTCTTAGTGTCAGAATCTTTTGCTCGCACATTTTGATCTAGCTGAACCCATAAGTATGGTAAAGCATCTGGCGACATATTGCGGTAGGTTATGGTTTCTTCGCCAGAAAGAACTTGCGTGTTGTCGTTAATTTCTATGTTCATTACATAGTCAGCTTTTTGCTGATAGTATTCGTGACCTGGAAAACCTGCCGCAGTTCTGTAAGAATTGGGTGTTGGTAATTCTTGCTTTAACTGTCTAAATGGATTCTTATTGGTGCTTTCTTGAGCAGTAGCAATGAGTCCTAGAGCACAAAGTGCGACGGTTAGAATTTTTTTCATTAGTAATTTTTTGGATTGCAAATATAGTGAAGCGCTTAAAACTCTTTGCTTAAATTTTCTTTGAATAAAGTAAAGCTGATGACTTCTTGACCTTTTTTATAATTGATTTTGTTTGTTTGTTCAGTAAAGTAGTCCAATAACATAGAACTTGTCAAAAGCGTTCCATCTTTTACTTTAAAATTTTTAATTTCAAGATAAATCCAAGCGTAATCTTTATCTACTTCTTTACCAATAAAAGTAACAGGCAGCGAACCTTTAGATTGCTCAACGATAAAATGTGTGTTGATGTATTCTTTTATGAAAACGTTGGCATTAGGATGTTCTTTTTCAGTTCCTAGTAATATCCTAACTTCTTGTTCTTGTTCCAGCACTTGCTCAAAATCGTCAACAAATAGTTTCATGCTAATTTGTAAAGACTTTGATTCAGCATTGTATTCCATATCTGTAATGCTCATATAAAATTTGTGAGCATTAGCAGTATTTCCTAGTAAAATTGTGATTGAAAAGAGTAAAGAGAAAACTTTGAATAATAAACTATTATTCATCCTCACCTTCTTCTTCTGCATCGTCACTTCTAAATGTTTTGTAGATTGTTTCAGACTCTTTTTTACGTTCGTCTTTATCAATTTCTTCCTCTTCTTCAACGTAAGTTAAAAAAATCTTTTTCAACTCCATTGCTCTGTCAATGTCCTTTTGAGTTGGATTGTATTTATACGTCTTAAAGTATTGGTCGTATTCACCACTCTTTACAATTAAAACAAATTCGTCTAACGCATCTATCAGTGTCCAGGTAGAAGCAGCATATGGCACATATTCAGGATTCAAACTATCCATAGCTAAGATGATACTTTTAACACCTTCACCAATGTTTCGTGATTTAATTTCGTATACCCCTTTCATCAGCCAAACACCATAATCATCTGGAGAGAAACGAGAAATACTTTTTAGATAATAAGCTGATTTTCTGTAGTTTTCAGTGTCATAATAAATTTCCGAAACGGTTATAACGCTGTCTTTAAGTACAGATAGAAATTCTCTTGCGTTATCCCAAACTTCTAAATTAGCTTTAGGCTTGTTTTTATACTTCGCCAGTTTGTACGCCGCTTTTATCGATTCTTTTAAAGCCTTAGGATAATCATCATGCAATTCCGGCATGCCAGCAATTTCAAAGTAAGCTTGAGATAGATAATAATATACCCACCCGTTTTTTCTGTATTCTGGGTCTTCTTTTAGTTTTTCTGCTTTTGAAACAGCATCTTCATATTCTCCATCAACCATTAAGAAGGTGATTTTGCCTAACTTTTTGTCGTCGGGTTGAGCACTAATTACTTGAAAAGTAAAATATAGAATAGAGAGTAAAAGTAATTTCTTCATGGCGATGTATTGAAACGTATAAATATAAATTCGACTTCAAATTTACAAAATCTGTACCACTAATTGTTTTAGACTGCAAAGCGTAGTTTTGATAAAAAAATAATGAGCAGAATTACTCAAGAAAAGAAAGAGGAAGGAACACTAATTAAGATTAGTGCTTTTCGAGATGAGAGTAAACAAAAAAACTTAACCATTTGGTTAGTATTTTGGACTTTTTGTGGAATTGCTATTGGTTCTCAGTTATTTATTAAAGGGAATAATGAAATCAAAACTTTCATTATGGTATACATTGCATTTTGGGGATATTTTGAATATACCGTAATTAAAGCTTTTAAATGGAGAAAAAACGGCGAAGAACAATTTTTAATCACAGATGAATATTTCCATTACGGGCGGACATATAATAATAGAGGGTTTTTAAAACCACACCGAAAAGATTTGGTGAATGCTGTTCGAATAATTGATAAAGAAGTAGGCCCTTTTGCGAAGATTTTTGGAAGCTCGTATTGGGTAGTAGGGGGTGAGCGATTGGCATTTACTGCTGGTGGTAAGGTAATCCCTTTTGGTATGCAATTGACGGACAAAGAGGTAAAACAACTGTTGGATAAATTAAATAAGTTTTTAGATTAATTTTTTAAGAAAATGTTTGTAGCTAAGATGTAAATGAATGCCTAATTTGTTCCAAAAGCAAAGCGACCTATGATAACGGATAAAGATGTAAACAAACCAAAACCAATTGAAGTTGGTAAAACAGTAATTGCGTTTACTCATGGAGCTGAGTTTAGGCCTATAATTGAAGCGTTAACTCAAGGTAAATCGATTCAAATTAGTGATTTTTATAGTGATGGACTATCGCTTCTTAAAGAATTGCACAACTACCTGAAATTAAAATTACCCAATACCTCTTTTCAGGAGAAGGATTTGTATCGGTCAGAATACCAAAGACTTTCGAATTTAATTTTAGTGGAAATTGTTAGCCATAAACTAAACGTAAAAAAATCTCCTGAAATTGGATGGTTGGAAAAGTTTTATCCAGAGAATAAACATTTCTTCTTGACTTTTCCTCAAATTCAAGGATTGAACAGTGCTTGGCAATGGTACAAAAAAGGAATTTCTATACCTATTTTACGTAACAAAGTACATCCTTATTATGGAACGTACTTCCCTACGCGTTTTGAGCATTTAACCCTTTTTGATAATTGGTTGAAGCGATACGATGGGAATAAAAAGACGGCCATTGAAGTTGGGGTTGGTTGTGGTGTATTGTCTTTGCAAATGATACAACATGGTTTCCAAAAGGTATTTGCAACAGATATTAACCCAAATGCGATTGTTGGTTTAACTGAGTTTATGGGAACAACCAAGCTGTCTAGAAAGATTGAGCTGGATTTTGCGAATCTTTTTGGCAAATGGGATAAACAGACTGAATTAATTGTGTTTAACCCACCTTGGTTACCAAAAGGCAATCATTATCAAGGTATGGACGAGGCTATTTATTACAACAAAACTTTATTTTCGAAATTTTTTGCTGCAGCAAAAGAAAGACTCTTACCTGACGGTAAATTAGTGCTGATTTTCTCGAACTTAGCACAAATAACCAACGTAACTAAAGATCATCCTATTGAAATTGAATTAGCTAAAGAGGAAAGGTTTAAATTGGAAAGATGTTTCAAAAAATCGGTTAAAGCTGCTTCTAGTAAAACAAAAAGAGATCCGCATTGGCGCTCTTCAGAAGAAGTTGAACTTTGGGTGCTTACAAATAAATAATTTTGATAGTACTGAATCAGTTCTTCTAATAAGCTACATCGTTACTTCATTGAAAAAGTTAAAATCCCACCCAATAATTTATTGGGTGGGATTTTAACTTTCTGGAACCTCGAGCATCTGAAGCGCTTACACTAAATTTTTTATCTTCTACGTGTAAGATTGATTTTTAATGAATTGTATTTTCAATTTAGCAAAATACAATTGACACTATTATCTTGTTAGTGCTTAATCACTCTGTTGGCGGTGCTCGTTGTTTTTAAGATATAAATGCCATTGGGCAGTCTTGATAAATCGATAACCAAGGACGATACTCCAGATCTAGTTTGTTGCGTTTGTGAAGTTACATCTTGGCCTATCACATCATAAACCGAAATTTGAGATAATTCAGATTTACTGCCTTTTACTGTAATCTTGTTTTGAGTTGGATTTGGGTATATCTCTACTGAATTACTTGAATTAACCCTTACCGCTTTAATAGGGGAGTAGGAAAACATTCCATCAAAATCCGTTTGCTTTAATCGGTAATATGAAAGCCCTGCATAAGGAGCATCGTCTACAGTAGAATAACTTCTTCTGGTAGTTGAATTCCCTGCACCCTGTACTTGAATTACCGATTCCCATTGAACTTTGTCTTGTATTCGTTCTATGGTAAAATAATCGTTGTTCAATTCTGTTGCCGTTTCCCATTCAAGAGTAACGGTTGAATTTTCCTGTACTTCTGCCTCAAAGCTCAGTAATTCTATAGGCAAAGAAGCGCTAGATGCATCTACAGATCCTATGGTGAAATAGCTTGTACTGTTGATTGGGATATGTGCCGTGGTTATACCGGAAATTATGATCGATCCATTTGAAAATGTCAAACCACTAGGAGTACCTAAAACGGTTGCATCGCTAAAATTACCATCGTCGTCAACAAGCAGTCGGATATCGTTTATATCAAATACACCGTTGCTGTCCCATTCAATTTCTATACTGTAAGAGTCAGCAAAATTGGTGTTGGTGATTTTCCATTCCCGTTCAAGTATACTTTCTATTCCGGCAGGCATTTCAACCTCAAAGCCTTGTTGTCTCTCGGTATTATGGCCGATAACCAAAAAAGATGTATCGTTGGATATTGATCCAGTGTTGGCGCCATTACTAGCAACTAAAGCATCGATATATACTTTCAACGAATCGTCTATCGTTTTCGATTGTTTTTGTAAAAGTTCTTCGTTGTCATCTCTTCCGATAACAATTATATCATTTTGATAGGTGGCATCGGTGCTCCAAATGACCGTATCATTCGATGCTGTATAATCGCCTGGTAGTGTAATTCCATATTTAGCAGCAAGGTAGGTCTCCACCTTATTAATTTCGGTAGTGCTTAAGGCCGTATTGTAAAAAATCAATTCGCTGATATAACTTTCGGCAAATCGAGAAGAACCACTATTTATATTGCCTATTGCAAAATCTCCTGTATTGCCAGCAACTGTCATTGATCCTGCTACTGCTTGTCTTTCATTGGTTCCATTAATAAATAATATTCTATCTGAAGCATCGGAAAAGGTCGTGGCAATACTATTTTTCTCTATTATATCCGAAGTACCAACAAGTGCTTTTGAAGCATCTGCAAACACATCAGATCTAAGTGTACCATTAGCAACGGATTCATAATATGCCAACCTATCAGCAGATGCATCGCTTTCCCAACCTGCAAATATTTTACCACCCAAAGTTGTTACACGACGAAAAACAAGAAATACAGTATTGTCTTGATCGGCAAAGAAAACATCCGCATCAATATTAGCTTCTTCGAAAATATCATCCACCCCATCAAAATAGATGGACGGATTGTAATTCATAAACCCAGCAGTAAGGTTTGGTGTTCCTCCTGCAACGTCAATTTTAGTAAAATTGCAATTCGTAAATGAATTTTCCCATTCATCTGTTGTACCAGAGCTTATTGCACTGCCGCCATTCTTTACACCCGCATCTGCTTTTAACCAAAGGGTTAGGTTAGCCAAAGACCCACCAGGTGCATAGATATTCGATGATACTAGTATTTGATCTTCTTTTTGGTTTTCGTAACAGAGCTTAATCCAATCGGCGGAACGAGTCGTGTCTGATACCTGAAGTTCATCAATTATGCCTTCGAAAAACCGATTTTGGCCTCTATTCACTCCAGCTTGAATTCTTCCAAAATTATCATCGCCTCCGCTAAAGGTAAAAGATGATGAACCATCATAATACCCCGTTGAAGTAGTTCCATCGTAATTAAGTGTAAGATAAATCCAGTCTGTAGTAACTACTGCGCCAAAATCTTCTCCTGATGCGTCACGACCTGATATCTGGTATACATCACTGTTAATTCGAACTTGGAAATCATCTAATGAACCGCCTTCGTTATTAAAAACGGAAGTATTTATAGCTTGGCCCAAACTGCCCGCTTTTACCCATAAGGAAACTGAAAATTCTCCCCAGTAACTAACTGTAAGGCTTTTTAAAATATTATCATCTGTCCCATCGAAGTCTGTACCCTCACCTACAACTCCTGTTACAACATCGCCTGAGGTCATGCTGCCGCTTGATGTTCCATCATTGGAGTTGGGAGTAGCATCAATAATTGTGCCTGTTGGGTCGTCGTCTAGGTGCCATACTGCGGCAAACCCGTTTGTTGTATCGAATACGACCTCCGCCTCACTGTTGTCAATTGCGGTGGCATTTTCCCAGTGCATGGTCAGGTAATCACTTTTAGTATCTCCTGCTATGCTATCCACTAGTACCCAAATTTCTGCCACTTTATTGGTGTTGTCCCAACGCTCAATTTCATATTCGAAGTGATGAGTTATATCAGAAGTTTTCGAGAATCGGATGTCCTGTCCTGCATCTTGAGTTTCAGTTCCCCAGAAATCTCCACTAGGTTTATTGCAATCGGTAAGGCGTATTAGCAGGGGAAAGTTCGTTTGGGTGGTGGCAACATCTGCTCCTGTGCTGGTAGTGTTGATATTAATAGGTATAGAATTGCTATAATCTGTGTAGTCCTCTTGTTCATCAGTTGCAAGCGTAAACCTTCGATTATTTCTCATAGCACTTACTGCGGCAAACTCAAAAGTACTATCGCCATTATCAATAGAACCAGTAATTACACCACCGCCTGCAATAGTTTCATCTGTGAAAACTCCATCGCCATCTAAATCAATAATTAACTGAAGGTTAGCCGAGGAAGTACCTACTAAACTAGTATTTGTCAAATCAAATATCATATCAATATTTCCTACATCTCTTCCAGTTCCTGCTGCATTAACCTCAGATGGTCTCCAAACTCTGTTTAATCTTGCTTCAGTTTCTGTTGGAATATCAGAAAAGTTATTTGCAAGTAAATCTGCATTATCATGACCCCACATTAAAAATTCATCATTTCCTAAACCACTAGGATTATTAATTCTTAGAATGCCTGTACCTTGTGCATCAGTATGATTACTGCCATCAGCAGCCTGTCCAATTCCTGCTACCTCAAAGTCATAGTCTCCATTATCGTCTTCGTCATATACATCAGAATCTGTCTCTTATACACATCTGACGCTGCCGACGATCTACTCTGTGTAG
>CAJXRL010000106.1 GCA_913059105.1 uncultured Flavobacteriales bacterium | reverse complement strand
GTGGGCTCGGAGATGTGTATAAGAGACAGGTATTTAATTTCGGTCAAATTATAGAAAAATCGCTTGAAGAATTGAAATAATATGGAAAAAGTAATTATTGTTGGAGCAGGATTAGTGGGCTCTTTGCAAGCCATTTATATGGCGAAGAAAGGATATCAAGTAGAGGTTTACGAGCGTAGAGCTGATATGCGAAAAGTAGATTTAATCGCAGGACGCTCAATTAATTTGGCCTTGTCGAATAGAGGATGGAAAGCCATTTCTGAAGCAGGTATTCAAGCAGAAATAGAAAAAATTGCAATTCCCATGCGTGGCAGAATGATGCACGACGAAGAAGGGAATACTACTTTTCAGCAATACGGAAAAGTTGATGAAGCTATTTTCTCTGTTAGCAGAGGTTTGTTAAATCAAAAACTGATGAATTGTGCAGATACCTTTGAAAATGTAGCGTTCTTTTTCAATCATATATGCTTAGATGTTAATTTAAAAAATAACGAACTAAGCTTCTTAAATACTTCAACCAACAAAAAGAAGGTTGTTCGTGATGGTAGAATTTTTGCGACGGATGGAGCATTCTCTGCAATTCGAAAAAGGTTAATGAAAACAGACCGTTTCAACTATCAGCAAATGTATTTGGATCATGGTTATAAGGAATTAACGATCCCGGCTGCTGACGGTGGGGGATTCAAAATTGACAAAAACGCATTGCACATATGGCCAAGAGGAGAGTATATGATGATTGCTTTGGCGAACGAAGATGGTAGTTTTACATGTACTTTGTTTTTTCCGTTTGAAGGAGAAAACTCATTTGAGTCATTAAAGACTCGAGATGTTGTTGAGAAATTCTTCAATACTGTTTTTCCAGATGCGGTTGAATTAATGCCAAATTTAATTGAAGAGTATTTTGAAAACCCTACAGCGTCATTGGTAACAGTTCGTTGCTCGCCTTGGAATTACAAAGACCAAATCATTATGATGGGCGATGCTTCTCATGCTATTGTTCCATTCTATGGGCAAGGAATGAATTCTGGATTTGAGGATTGCACGGTTTTCAATGAAATATTTGAGGCGAATAAACAAGACTGGAATAAGTCATTTAAGCAGTTTTCTGATGAACGTAAAAAGGATGCAGATGCTATTTCAAATTTAGCTTTGCAAAATTTTATTGAAATGAGAGATTTAGTAGCAGATGAAAGTTTCTTGTTGCGGAAAAAAATAGAAAAGAAAATGTATAACAAGTACCCAGATAAGTGGGTTCCGCTTTACTCTCAGGTTACCTTTAGTCATATCCCTTATTCTGAAGCGTTGGCCAATGGCAAGCGACAAGAGAAAATTATGGATGGCATCATGGCAAAGGAAAACATAGAACAGCTATGGGACAGTCAAGAAGTTGAAGATGAAATTTTGGAGATGATATAGTGTATGAAAAAGCTTATTATCCTTGGTTTCCTTTTCTCTCAATTTTTATTGATTAATGCTCAGATTAAACGTAAAACATTTCCCCTTTCGCGAGAGTTCAAAAAGTCAGGTTTTAGCATATCGCCCTTAGCTACAATTTCATTTGGTAGCAAAAGTGATATCAAGTCATTTGCGAATGACGCTGGTTTCGAATGGGAGCTTGTTGAAGTAGGAAGAGGCACCTGGAATGGAGGAGTAGAATTAGGCTGGTTTAAAACATTTGAAGGATACCAAATCGGAGATTATTTCGATGGAGCGCTTTCTTACAGGCGGTTTAGTGGAGTTCATCATTTTGAAGAGACCAATATTAAAGTACCTACAGGCTCAACCTTATTAGCATTTAAGGAGTATAAAAATTCGTGGAGGTTCGAAACAATTACCGCGGCAGTTCGAATTATTGATATCGCTTTTCAAAAGCCAACCAGTTTTTTAACGTGGGGTTTCGGAGTAAATTATGACTATCTACTCGCAAGTCGCTTTGATTCTGATTGGCCACTGGGATTTTCAGAAAGTAAGCCGTTTGACAAAAAACACGCAGTGAGGGTTCACTTTCAAGTAGGTTACGGCTTTAAAATCACCAAGCATTTGTTTCTTATCCCTACACTGGAAACGCCATTACTTACAATTCTTCCAACTTCAAGTTTAAATCCAGCAATCCAGTTTTTAGATGTGAATTATCAGCCCTTGATTATAGGGGTGAAATTTATGTTTTTAAGAAAAGATCCGGTTAATTGCAATACTCCGCAATTGAAGAATATGCCTTCTATGTAAAAAATGGATTCGTTCTTTTCTCAATTCCAACAGTTGTTTCTGGTCCATGTCCAGAATATATTTTTATAGAGTCCTTCAACGTAAATATCTTTTTTTCTATGTTCTCAATTAAATCATGATGATTTCCGCCAGGCAAATCAGTTCTTCCTATGCTTCCTTTAAAAAGCACGTCTCCTCCTATCATAAAATCTTCATCATCACATAATAAGACGATATGATCTGGAGCATGACCTGGAATAAATAGAATTTTAAGTTCAGAACCATCAAAGTCGATTGTATCGCCTTCGTTTAAAAATTTAGTGGGTTTAGGAGACGATTTGTATGGAATGCTATACAAATCAGCCGAACGTTCAGCCATGGAGACCATATCAATTTCAGAAAGATAGGCAGTTACCGGCAAATTGTATTTGTCAGAAACAAAATGATTTCCTAAAACATGATCTATATGAAAGTGGGTGTTAATTAAATGAGTTGGAGTTAAATTTTCAGAATCAATGTAATTACTTAGCTCATTTTCCTCATCTGAATTAAAACAACCAGGGTCTACAACAATACATTCATTTTTGTCGTTGCTAAGTAAATAACTATTTTCTTGAAAAGGGTTGAAAGTAAATTTCTTAATTCGAATCATAGCTGTTAAATCTTATTGCGAAAATACGGCAATTGCTCAAATTGCTTACTTTTATTGTCCTTATAAATATCTATTGAAAAAGGCATTTTATTCATTTCTTTCTGCAATTTTACTGATCCTTAGTTTTTTTGGGTCTCAACGACTTGATGCTCAATTTTATAATGGAACAAAAATTGATTTTGGGAAAAATAGAGTTCAGTATGACGATTTTAAATGGCAATTCTATCGTTTTGAAAGCTACGAAACCTATTTTTATACAGGGGGGAAAGATTTGGCAGTGCATGCGGCCAAGTATTTGAAAGTAAGGATTCCTGAGTTAGAAAATTTTTTTGAATTTAAAATATCTGATCGTATTCAGTTTGTTATTTACAACAAACAATCTCACTACAGACAAAGTAATGTGGGGTTAGGTGGAGAAAGAAATCAAAATCTTGGAGGGATCACGAAAATTGTCGGCAGCAAGGTATTTGTTTACTTTGAAGGGGATTATGATTCATTTGAAAAACAGCTAGATGCCGGATTAATTGAAGTGTTAATTAATCAGCTGGTGTATGGGGGTAATTGGAGAGAAGTAATTCGAAATTCCACCTTAGTTGATTTGCCGGAATGGTACTCTAAAGGCTTAGTGTCTTTTTTGACAAAGGAATCTGACCCACTTATTCAAGCACAAATAAAGGATGGAGTTTTAAACGATAGGTTTAAACGATTCAACGCCTTGACAAATGAGCAAGCAGAAATAATTGGTCATGCATTATGGCGGTATGTATCTAGAAATTATGGTGATGAGGTGATTCCGAATATTTTGTACATGACTCGGATTGCTCGAGAAGTGAATGATGGGTTTCTTTATGTAATTGGATTAACATTGGACCAACTCTATGAAGAATGGCGAATACAAGCAAAGACTAAATACATGCAATCCAATTCTGAAGGAAAGGAAAATATGGGTGACGAATTAACGATTAAAATGAAAAAGAATCGTCGGTATCAAAATCTAAAGGTTAGCGCCGATGAGCGTTATGTCACTTTTTCTACTAATCAGGAAGGGCAGTATAAAGTTTACATTCATGACTTACAAACAAATAAGAAGCAAAAAGTATTTCAAAAAGAACATAAATTAGAGCGCTTACAAGACTATTCATACCCTATTTTGGAATGGCATCCATCAAGCAAATATTTGACATTTATTACTGAAAATAAGGGTGAGCTGCTTTTTCATAATTACAACCTAGAAACGGAAGAGTTGGCGGTAAAGCCTATTTTCAAAATGGAGAAAGTACTTTCTTATCAATTCTTAAAAAGTGGGAGACAGTTTGTTTTCTCCGGAGTGAATGAAGGACAGTCAGATTTGTATTTGTATAATGTCCTGGGCAATACGCAGAAGAAATTGACTGATGATGTTTATGATGATTTAATGCCGGTTATTGATGATGCAGCGTCTAAAGTATTTTTTGTATCCAATCGGATGAATGATAGTTTGAATATCAATCATAAAGAGGAAGAATTCTATCATGAAAAAGACATATTTGTTCTAAATCTAAATCAAGATAATTTTATTCAATCGGTATCAAATACTCCTGAAGCGGAAGAAACAGCGCCCATTATTGTAGATGGAAAGTTGACCTATTTAGTGCACGATAACGGGAAAACGGATCAATATCTTGCCACTTATGATAGTGTAATTAGTAAAGTAGATACCATTATTCATTATCGATATTTTTATCATGCCGACAAATTAATAACCTACCCATTGCCAGTTTTGGCGCAATCGTCAACTCCAGATGGGCAGATTTATCAAATAGGTTTTGACCATGGTCAATTCAAGTTTTTCAAAAATACACTCTCTGATAGAAACCCGTCAGGTACTTTCATTACTGGTGATACATCTCTAATTGAACCTCAGACAGAACTCCCAGAAGAATCTTTTAAAATTTTCGAAATTGAAGAGCCAAAATTAGAATTTGATTACACTAAGTATGAATTCAATGGTAGTCTTACAAAACCAGTTGAGAGTTTAACTACAGAGGCTTTTGAAGAAGAAGTTGACTTCGATGCGCTAAATTTCCCAACTCAACGTTTGTATCGGTTGAATTTTAGAACAGACAATACCATGTTGCAGCTAAACCACACTTTTATAAATGGAAAGTATGAAGCGTACAACGGTGGTCCCTATACCAATTCAGGGTTGGGGATCAATACCAAAATAGGCATCGTTGATTTAATGGAAGATCATAAGGTTTATGGTGGTTTTCGATATGCAGGGAATTTGATTGAGTATTCTTTGAGTTACCAAAACTTAAAAAATCGGTTGGACAAGGAATATACAATCATGCGAACTAGAGATAGAATTTCTTCTGGTCAACCATTTGTTAGAGGGAATGTTACAATTGCCTCACCTTATGATATAAAGACGCTACGAGGGGTCGCAAGTTATACTTATCCCTTCTCAGAAATTACAAGTCTACGTGGAATTGCTTCAATTAGAAATGATAAGATTATACCTCTTTCTACCGATAGAGGAGCTTTGGAGACTAGCGTTTTTAATGAGTATTATGGTTCTTTAAAAGCAGCTTATGTATATGATAATACTAGAGAATTGGCTGTAAATATTCTAAGTGGAATCCGATTTAGAATTTTTGGTGAGCACTATGAAAGATTGTACTCTGATGCTCGTGCAGGTCTTTCAAATTTTCAAGTACTTGGGTTTGATTTTAGGCATTATCAGCAGATTCACAGAGAGATTATTTTTGTTACCCGTATTGCGGCAAGTAAGTCGTTTGGCAAGACACCATTGATTTATTACTTAGGTGGTACAGACGAGTGGATTAGTGGAGATTTGTTTGACCGTAGTACTCCAATTGATCAAACTCAGAATTATGGTTTTCAAGCACTAGCTGCTAACATGAGAGGGTTCAAACAGAATGTAAGAAATGGCAGTGCATTTGCATTATTAAACACTGAACTAAGATGGCCAATTGTAAAGTATTTTATGAGAAAGCCAGTAGAGAAGCCTTTTTTAAGAGATTTTCAAGTAGTTGGGTTTGCCGATATTGGAACAGCATGGGAAGGAGATTCTCCTTTTGATGAAGGGAATTTATTAAACAGTGAAACACTCTCAACGGGACCAATTACAATTACTTACGAAAACATTAATGACCCTATTGTGGGTGGAATAGGTGTTGGATTAAGATCGACTCTTCTTGGTTACTTTGTAAGAGTAGACATGGCTTGGGGTATTGAAAATGGAATAATAAGCGATGAAAAGATTGTAATGTTTTCACTTACGTTAGACATTTAAATGAAAAATATGACCATATCTACACTCATAATATTAGTTTGTATCGGACTGTTGGCTGGATTTTTAAGCGGCATGATTGGCATTGGAGGCGGGATAATAATTGTGCCAGCCTTGGTCTATTTCCTGGGGGTATCGCAACAATCAGCTCAGGGAACAAGCATAGCATTAATGCTTCCGCCAATAGGAATTTTAGCGGCAATGAACTATTATAAAGCAGGCTCACTCGATATCAAGTATGCTTTGGTCATTGCTGTTACTTTTATTATCGGCGGATATTTAGGTTCAAAAATGTCACTGGCATATTTTAGCGAGGCTACTATGAAAAAGGTGTTTGGACTGATTCTTATGATGGTTTCTATCAAAATGGTTTTCTTTTCTAAATAGTATTGATGGAATCCAAAATAAAATTATTAGCGGCAAAATATTTTTCTGAAATTCAGGAAATAAGGAGACATATTCATCAAAATCCCGAATTATCGTTTGAGGAGTTTGAAACGTCAAAATATTTAAAATCAAAACTTTTAGACTGGGGACTTGAAGTTGATGCAACCTGGGTTAATACTGGCTTTACTGTCGTCATAGATTCGGGTAAACCGGGTAAAACGATTGCTATAAGAGCAGATTTAGACGCTTTGCCAATTCATGAAAAAGCTGCAATAGAGTACAAGTCAAAAATTGAAGGAAAAATGCACGCTTGTGGTCATGATGTTCATGCTTCATGTTTAATGGGTGTTGCGAAAGTTTTACAAGAGACAAAAGAAGATTGGAGAGGAAGAGCTGTGTTGGTTTTTCAACCTGGGGAAGAAAAATTGCCGGGAGGAGCGTCACTTATGATTGAAGAGGGTTTACTAGATCGATATAAACCAGATTTGATGTTGGCTCAACATGTTTATCCGGAATTTGAGACTGGCTATGTCGGTTTTAAAAACGGCATGTATATGGCATCTGCAGATGAGATTTACTTAACAGTTAAAGGTGTTGGAGGACATGGAGCTTTGCCTCATAGAAATATAGATCCAATAGTAATTTCGGCTTCAATTATCTTGGATTTGCAAACATTGGCAAGTCGTATTGCTCCACCTACATTACCAACAGTGCTGTCTTTTGGCAAAATTATTGGCGAAGGAGCAACAAATGTTATTCCATCTGAAGTAAAGCTCGAAGGGACGTTAAGAACGTTTGATGAAGATTGGCGAGCAATTTTTCATAAACGAATTACTGAGATTTGCAAATCTATTGCAGCAGCGCACGGTGGAGAATGTATTGTTGATATTCGAAAAGGATATCCTTTTTTAGTGAATGATAACAACCTCACAGAAAATTCTATTCAATTTGCCAATCAATATCTCGGAGAGAATTACGTAGAGCGGCTTGAACTGAGAATGACGGCAGAAGATTTTGCCTATTTCTCGCAAAAAGTTCCTAGTTGTTTTTACCGATTAGGTGTTGGAAGTAAAGCATTAGGAATAGATAAAAGTGTTCACCACCCAGAATTTCAAGTGGACGAAAAAGCCATGGAAATAGGAGTTGGGTTGATGGCTCATCTGGCTATTCAACATCTTAATAATTGAATAGAGGTTAATAATTAATCAACCACAATTACCAAGTACTTACTTGCGTTCCAAAATGTGTCTACATCTTTAATTACCAGGCTATCAGCGTTGCCTTCTTTTCCTATTATTTCGTATGAATCAGAAGGATGCGTGGTTATTAGTTTTGCTTTTTTAGAGTACAACAAGAAAGATTTTTGCTTCCGCTTATCAATTTTAGAGAAATAGTCCTGATTAAAATTGTCCTTGAGTTCTTTGTTCTGCCCAATACCTAAAAAACCTCCCTCTTTTGTGAGAACATTCATCTCCTTCAACTCTTTATACGTTCCATATGCGAAATACACCTCGTTCATTGCATCAATTGTATTTTCAAGCTTCTTCTCAGTTACCTCGTTTTCATATGCTAAAGAATCGTTTTTAAAATAAAGCTGACCGATTAAGATTTTCTTTTCTGTGAGCTGCTTGTTTAATTTGGCAATCTCCTGGTTTTTGTCGTCAACTCTTGTGTTTAAATTTTTTATAAGTCGCTCAAATTGAGCCATTTTTATTTTTGAGTTTCTAAACTTACCGTTTAGCTTTAAAATCATTTCTTCGTTATCTTTCATTAATTGACTAATCATGTCTATATCAGAGCTTATGTTGTCAGCGATGTTTCCAGTATTCTCGCCATCAGCTTCAATACTTATAAGACCTTGACGTTTTTTAATCTCACTTAAATTCTCTTGTATTTTATTGAAAGAACCTAACATATCGTCTATCTGTCTCTTATACACATCTGACGCTGCCGACGATCTACTCTGTGTAGATC
>CAJXRL010000105.1 GCA_913059105.1 uncultured Flavobacteriales bacterium | reverse complement strand
AGATTTCTGCCTGTCTCGTGGGCTCGGAGATGTGTATAAGAGACAGCCAATGAAGATTTTCCTGAACCGCCGGTTCCAGTAATTCCTAAAACAGGAATATTCACCTTATCGGCCATTTGCCGAACCTGATCTAAAACCGCTGCACTTTCCATTGGGAAATTCTCAGCTGCAGATATTAATCGTGCAATAGACCTATTATCCTTTTCTACAATATGATTGATTTCTCCATTCAAATCAGCTCCTGTTGGATAATCCGAACGTTCCACCAAATCATTAATCATTCCCTGCAATCCAAGAGAGCGCCCATCATCAGGAGAGTAAATTCTAGTAATTCCGTAATCGTGAAGCGCTTTAATTTCTTCTGGAAGAATTACTCCTCCTCCGCCACCAAAAATCTTAATATGCCCTGCTCCATTTTCGTCCAACAAGTCTTTCATATATTTGAAATACTCGTTGTGTCCTCCTTGGTAGGATGTCAAAGCAATCGCATTGGCATCTTCTTGAATGGCCGTTTCCACAACCTCTTGCACACTTCTGTCATGGCCCAAATGAATTACTTCTACCCCTGTAGATTGGATAATTCGTCGCATCACATTGATTGCAGCATCGTGACCATCGTAAAGAGAGGCCGCAGTTACAATTCTAATCTTGTTCTTTGGTTTGTAAGGAGCTTGAATTTCCATAGTAAGTTTTAATTAGGATGACAAAATTAATCTTTTGAAGTTCGGTGAGCAACGGAAATTATGACATAAAAAAAGGGACTCAAATGAGTCCCTTTTTTAAAATATGATGATGCTACAATTATTTTGCTTTTGTAGCTCTTGTTCTTCTTTTTGGCTTTTCCTCAACAACCTCTTCAATTCCGGCCATTTTAGGATCAATTAGCACTCTACCACAGTGCTCACAAACAATCACTTTCTTGTGCATGTTTATATCTAACTGGCGTTGTGGTGGAATTTTATTAAAACAACCGCCACAAGCATTTCTCAATACTGGTACAACAGCTAATCCGTTTCTAGCGTTTCCTCTAATTCTCTTGTATGCAGTCAATAATCTTTCTTCGATTACTTTTTCCGCTTTTCCAGATTCTTTCAATAATTCAGCTTCTTCCTTTTCCGTTTCCGCAACAATTTCAGCCAATTCATTTTTCTTATGCTCCCACTCTGCCTTAGTTCTTTCCAACTTTTCAACTGCAGATGAATTTGCTTCAGTTTTATTTTCAACACCCAGCTGGTATTCTTTTATCCTTTTCTCAGCCAACTGAATTTCCAACTCTTGGAATTCCATCTCTTTTGTTAAAGAATCATACTCTCTGTTATTTCTAACATTATTCTGCTGCTCTTTGTATTTAGCAATTGCTGCCTGAGACTCTTTGATTTGAATTTTCTTTCCAGAAATATCATCTTCTAAAGCTTTCATGCCTTGAGCTGCTTTCTCTGTTCTAGTTTCTAATCCAGCAACGTCATCTTCCAAATCTTGAACTTCCAAAGGTAACTCACCTCTAATCGTTCTAATTTTATCAATTTTTGAGTCAATTACTTGTAGGTCATACAATGCTTGTAATCTTTGCTCAACTGTTGTTTCACTATTAGCTTTTTTAGCCATGCTATCTATAATTAATAGGGTTTGTGTTTACTTTCGACAAATAGGTTGCAAAATTAGGTATTTTTTCGTGAAGAAACTCTTGTATCAACTCTGGAGTATGTTGCTCACTTTCAAAATGTCCCACATCGGCGATTACGATTTTCCCATCGGCATCAAAAAATTGATGGTATTTATAGTCACCGGTAATGAATACATCAGCTCGTTTTGCTAGAGCTGCATTCAATAAAAAACTACCAGAACCTCCACAAATGGCAATCCGTTTAACTCTGTCTTTCAACTTATTAGTATGGCGAACACAATCTGTTCCCAAATTAACTTTTAAGCTATCTAAAAATTCAAGTGTCTCAATTGGCTCAACTAGTTCACCTAACATACCGCTGCCTACTTCAGTCCATTTATTCTCAATATTATATACATCATATGCTACCTCCTCACATGGATGATTCACCTGCAAAGCGCTGATTAACTGCAACTTTAGGTAAGAAGGAAAAATCAATTCAATTCTATGTTCCTTTTCCAAATGGATTTCTCCCTTTTTTCCTACATACGGATTCGTATTCTCCCCTGCGCGAAAAGAACCTTTTCCTTCAACCGAAAAACTGCAGCAATCATAATCGCCAATTGTCCCTCCCCCTGCTTTAAACAGTGCGATTTTTATTTTTTCCGATACACTAATGGGACAAAAGAAAACCATTTTCTGCAAGTTTCCAGATTTTGGATTTAAAATTTGCAAGTTCTTCAATCCTATTTTTTCCGCCATTTTTTTATTTACTCCATTTTTCACATTATCTAAATTGGTGTGAATGGCATAAATAGCAATGTCATTTTTTATGGCCTTCAAAAGAGTTCGTTCTATGTAGTTTTTACCGGTTAACGATTTTATTCCAGAAAAAACTATAGGGTGATGAGCAATTACTAACCCACATTTTCTTTCAATTGCTTCCTCAATAACCTCCTCAATACTATCTAAGCAAAGTAACGCTGAGTCAATGTCAGCATTGCGGTCGCCGACTAATAGCCCTGAGTTATCGTATGATTCTTGCAACGAAATTGGAGCCAATACTTCCAATTGATTCATTATTGTAGAAATCTTCATAAGTAATCGAAGTTTAGGGTCATAAATTTAACTTAAATCAGGAGTTTTGCACCTTTAAAAGCACACAATAGTGGATTCAATATTAAAAATTCTTTTATTGCCTTTTTCATTGCTTTATGGGCTGGCAATTTCTTTTAGAAATTTTTGTTTTAATACAGGAATAATTCGTTCACAAGAATACGATTTTCCTACCGTAAGTTTGGGCAACTTAAACACTGGTGGCACAGGAAAAACGCCCCATACCGAATTCATTCTTACTCACCTTAAAAAAGACTTCCGAATAGCAAGTCTAAGCCGAGGTTATGGTAGAAAAACAAAAGGTTATCGTTTAGCAACTGCTAAAGACAATGCCAAATCTATTGGGGACGAGCCCTATCAAATCTTTCAAAAATACGATGATGTTCAAGTTGCTGTGGCAGAAAAACGCAGAGAAGGAATTAAACAACTTCGAAAATTAGATAGCCCTCCTCAAATAATCGTCTTAGATGACGCATTCCAGCATAGAAGTGTAAAACCTGGACTAAACATATTACTGACCGACTATAGTAAGCTTTTTAAGGATGATTACATTTTACCTTCCGGCAGATTAAGAGAATGGAAATCTGGAGCGAAACGAGCAGACATAATTGTTGTAACTAAAAGCCCATTGGTACTTTCTCCATTAGAAATAAGAAGGATATCAGACAGTTTAAACCCTCAGGCATATCAGAAAGTATTCTTTTCTTACATTACTTATCAAAAGGCAAAACCTTTAAACCAAGCAGCAATAAATATTACTCAAGAGAAGGATAAATTTGCTTCACGAGGGGTGCTACTTGTGAGTGCAATTGCTAATCCAGAAGCATTGATATTACATATGAATAGGTATTCAAAAGAGGTTCAAAACTTCTCATTTAAAGACCATCATTATTTTAAAGCAAATGATTATAAAAACATAAAATCTCAACTTGACAAATTATTAAGCCAAAAAAGGGCAATTGTAATAACAGAAAAAGATGCTGTAAAATTTGATGCATCTCAATTCAATGAGATTCCTGTTTTTAGCATTCCTATAAAAATAAAATTTCACGAACACCAAGAATTAAGTTTTTCAGAAGAAATAGACCGTTATGTTAGATCGTATTCAAAAATCAGCTGATTTTATTAAAAGCAAAACCAATTTAGATTTTAAAATTGGAATCATTTTGGGCTCTGGCCTAGGCAACCTTGGCGAAGAAATTGAGGCCGAATGCACTTTACGTTATGATGAAATTCCCAATTTTCCTGTTTCGACTGTTGAAGGTCATTCAGGAAAACTAATTTTGGGAAAATTAGAAGGTGTGCCGGTAATTGCTTTGCAAGGAAGGTTTCACTATTACGAAGGCTACAGCTTACAAGAAACTACCTTCCCAGTTAGAGTATTTAAGGCACTAGGAATTGACACCTTGCTACTATCAAATGCCAGCGGAGGGTTAGATCCTGCTCATGAAGTTGGAGATTTAATGGTGCTTACAGATCACCTGCATTTGTTTCCTGACAATCCGTTGAGAGGGAAAAACTACGATGAGTTAGGCCCTAGATTTCCTGACATGAGCGAACCTTATTCCAAGGCTCTAATTCATAAATCAAGAGAGATTAGTAACAAATTTGAACTTGGTTTGCATTATGGAGTGTACGCTGGAACCACGGGTCCAACGTATGAGACGCCTGCAGAGTACAAGTACTTTCGTATCATTGGAGCAGATGCTGTTGGTATGTCAACTACCGCTGAAACGATAGTTGCTATTCACGGAGGAATGAGAGTTTTTGGAGTTTCAGTGATTTCGGATTTAGGAGTTGAAGGAAAGATTATAGAAATCTCTCATGAAGAAGTTCAAGAGGTGGCCGCAAAAGCCGGACCTAAATTCAGTATTTTATTTAAAGAGATGGTTAAGTATTTAGCTTCTTAAGCCAAACGATTATTGGTAATTTTGAACAACATGTTAGCACAAGAGATTCACGATAAGTACGAAATGGTTGTAGGGCTTGAGATACATGCCCAATTACAAACCAAGAGTAAAGCTTACTCTGCAGATTCTGCAGAGTTTGGAGCACTACCAAACACTCACATTAGCCCCATTACATTAGGGCATCCGGGAACTTTGCCAAAGTTCAATGAAACCACCTTACAGTTTGGTGTTCGATTAGGATTGGCCGTTGGTTCTGAGATTACGTACGAAAATCAGTTTGCTCGAAAGAATTATTTCTACGCAGATTTACCAAAAGGATATCAAATAACACAAGACAAAACACCGCTTTGCACCGGAGGAAAAATCACCATTAAAAGTGGCGAGGGAACCAAAGATATCGGCATTACTCGAATCCATATGGAAGAAGATTCGGGAAAAAGCATTCATGATTTAGATCCTTTTCACACACTAATCGATTTAAACAGAGCAGGAGTTCCATTACTAGAAATAGTTTCTGAACCAGATATTCGCTCAGCTCAAGAAGCTTATGATTACTTAACAGAAGTTAGGCAGTTAGTACGTTACCTTGAAGTATGTGATGGCAACATGGAAGAAGGTTCTATGCGTTGCGATGCTAATGTTTCAGTGCGATTGAAAGGTGTTGAAAAATTTGGAGAGCGAACGGAAACTAAAAACTTAAACTCGATTCGAAACGTTTTTAGAGCGATTGAATATGAAGCTAAACGTCAGGTTGAAGTATTAGAAGCTGGTGGAGAAATTAAGATGGAAACTATGGGTTTTGATGCCGTTACAGGCGCAACTAAAGCCATGCGTAGCAAAGAAATGGCGCACGATTACCGTTATTTTCCTGAGCCAGATTTACAAGCCATTTTTGTAGGTGAAGATTATGTATCCGATGTAAAAGCAACCTTGCCAGCATTGCCGAAAGAATTAATAGAAAAATATACCTCAAAGCTTCATCTTTCAGATTACGATGCAGCCGTTTTAACTGAAGACAAGTACTTTGCTCTGTTTTACGAAGAGTTGATTGGATTAACAAAGAGTTATAAAACTGCAGCTAACTGGATGATGGGAGCTATAAAGTCCTTTTTAAATGAGAATGCTTTAGAAATTAAAGAATTTCCGCTTTCTCCGAAACACATCGCCGATCTGATAATTTTAATTGAAAGTGGAGCCATTAATAACTCTATTGCCAATCAGAAAGTTTTCCCAGCAATGATTGAGCAACCTGAACTTTCTGCCAAAGAATTAGCAGAAAAGAACAATTGGATTCAAGAAAGCGATACTGGGGCATTAGATGAGTTTGTTGAACAAGCTCTTTTAAAATTCCCTGATAAAGTTGAAGCTTATAAAGCCGGTAACAAAAACTTACTTGGTTTATTTATGGGTGAAGTGATGAAATCTTCAAAGGGAAAGGCGGATCCTAAAGTAACAAGTAACTTATTAAGAAAGAAATTAGAAAATTAAATCATGGTTAGAAATAAAATCATATCCCTCAGTTTTTGCATTAGCATCTTGTTATTGGCGTGCGGAAGCGAAGCTGCGCAGAAAAAGCAATCCATTTTAAAAGGAACCATTTCAGGTTTAACTGTTTCAGAATTGTATTTAATTGACCTATTACAACCAAAGGCAGGCCCTGTTGATACTGCCTTTGTAAATACTGACGGGTCTTTTGCTTTTGACTATGAGCCGAAAATGAAAGGGTTTTACAGGATTACGATCAGCAGCAGCTTTGCTCTAATTATACCCTTAGCAACAGGCGAAACAGTTCAAATTTCGGGCGATGCAAATCAATTAACTGACTTAAGCATTGAAGGAACAGTTGATGCAGAGCAAGTGAGGGACTTGAATAATTTTTTGAGAACTAATGCTATGCAAAGTCAAGCTCTAGAGCAAGAGTTTCAGCCCTATGCTGATTCTCCTAAGAGAGATTCTATGCTGACAATATTGAGAGCTCGTTTTGCTGGATTTGAGAAAGAAAAAGTATCTACTTTGAAGGCCTTAATTGATAAAAACCCTAGTTCGTTTTCGAATTTAGCTGTAATTGAACAAATGCCGGATACAGAAACAGAATACTATGTTAAAGTTGATCAAGCATTAGCAGAAAAATATGGCAAATCCCCTTTTTACACTAATTTCCATACAAAAGTGGTTACTATTAGTCGATTTGTAGTAGGTTCTGAGGTTCCTGAAATTAATTTACCCGCCCCCAATGGCAATTTAGTCGCTTTGTCTTCTTTAAAAGGAAAGGTTGTTTTAATTGATTTTTGGGCTTCATGGTGTAAACCTTGCCGAAGAGAAAACCCAAATGTTGTTGCTGCTTACCAAACATTTAAAGACAAAGGATTTACTGTTTTTGGAGTTTCTCTAGATAGAACTAAAGATGCTTGGGTAAATGCAATCTCTCAAGACAATTTGACTTGGACCCATGTTAGTGATTTAAAGTTCTGGCAATCTGTTGCTGCAAAAGATTATGGAGTCTCAAGTATTCCTTTTGCTGTGCTTATTGATGCTGAAGGAAAAGTAATAGGAAAGAACCTTAGAGGCCCTGCTTTGCAACAAAAATTAGCCGAAGTGCTTAATTAATTTGAGTACTGACAAGAAACATATTTATTTTGCTTCTGACTTTCACTTAGGCGCACCTAATCATGCAGAAAGCAGAGATAGAGAGGAAAGAATAGTGCGATGGCTAGAGAGCATTAAAACCACTGCAAAAGAAATCTATTTAGTAGGCGACTTATTCGATTTTTGGTTCGAATATAAAAAAGCAATCCCCAAAGGCTTTGTAAGATTGCAAGGTAAGATTGCAGAAATCTGTGATTCAGGTATTCCTGTGCATGTATTTATAGGCAACCACGACATGTGGATGTTTGATTACTTACCACAAGAATTAGGTGTTGTTATGCACCGCAAGCCAATTTCTAAAACCTATGATGGCAAAAAGTTTTTCATTGGCCATGGCGATGGTTTAGGGCCTGGAGATCATGGATACAAATTCATTAAAAAGGTGTTTGCAAACCCGATTTGCCAATGGCTTTTCGCAAGAATACATCCTAATTTAGGAATTGGCATGGCCGACTTTTGGAGTGGGCGTAGCAGGAAAGCAAATCGCGGAGAAGATGAAAAATATTTAGGAGATGCTAATGAGTTTTTAGTCCAATTCTGTAAAGATCATTTAAGTAAAGAACACGTCGATTATTTCATATTTGGCCATCGGCATTTACCGTTAAATATCAAGGTTGGAGAAAACTCCAAATACATCAACCTTGGTGAGTGGATTAACTATAACACCTATGGAGTTTGGGATGGGTTAGAGATGAAGTTGGAAGAGTTTAAGGACTAATTTATTCTAATACTTCAGGATTCAAAACGATAGGAACTCTGCCCTTCTGATATACAAGTGCAATAATGAGTTTATCCCCTATTTTTGCTTTAGTCTCGCTCAGTTTTATTTGAAAAGCAGATTGATTATACTCTCCGGTAGTGACTTCATTGTTTAAAAGAACAGCCTGCACAGTAAATCCTTCTCCATCTGAGAATTTATTTTTTACAAATATGTCTTTACCGCTATACTTTCCGGATACTGTTAACGTATCGTAATCTTTAGTTGGAGCTTGTTGAGCATTGGCTGTAAAACTAAATGCCACCCCAATAATAAATAAAAGGTATTTCATAATTCAATAGTTAGGGAATAAGTATAATACGGATAATTCGCTGAGAGGTTTATTTTCTGCAAGACTTTGAAGGTTTTATCAAGCTCTGCCATCAAAATTTTAGAGGTTAGAAACTCATTGAAATCTACGCCTCATTATTATCAAGAATCTGACTGGTTACTATTTATTAGAACAAAAAAAATCCCGAGCCTTTCGACTCGGGATTTCCTTTTAAGGGTAAT